>JBHEOZ010000308.1:0-2089 GCA_046260555.1 Desulfurivibrionaceae bacterium | reverse complement strand
GTGCAGAAGTGTCTACCTCTTGTAAAGTTAAGGGCGTCAGTTCGCAGTATGCTACCCGACCGGCAAGGGTTTCACTAGATTGCTGAAGGAGATCCAGGGAGGCCGAACCGAGTAAAAGGAACTGACCAACATTCTTTCCTGTCCTTCTTCTTGCATCAATTATACTGCGAAGAGGAGCGAACAAGTCAGGAATCCGCTGCACTTCATCAAGAACGAGCATCTTTTCTGCATTCAACTCACAAAACTGTTCAATATCATGCAATTTAGCCAGATCGCGTGGCCGTTCCAGGTCAAGGTAGGCAGCATTTCTCCCGCTTGCGATATCGAGAGCCAGTGTGGTTTTCCCCACTTGGCGAGGTCCTGTAAGTACTACTGCCGGGCTCCTGGTGAGCAGTCGTTCGAGTTTAGCTTTTAGGTTTCGCTCTATCATCTATGCAAATTTAACATGTAGTATTAAAAATGCAATGTTTCTTAAAAGGCTCCGACAGATTGATGGGGGGACAGATTGATGGGGGGACACAGCACCGTCACGGATTCAGGTTAAAGCAACCCCCGGCGGCTCACCGCCAGCAGGCGTTGGCTTTGCCCGGCCAGGTAGAGGGGCAATGAGAGCAGCAGGTATGGCTGCTTTTCCCGACCGACGATGGCCGTTTCCAGGCGGGCGACGGAGGGGGGCATGGCATTGAAACGCACCGCGACCGGCGTTTTCTTCTCCGTCACAAAGACCTGCAGCGACTTCAACGAACCGGTGGCGCCGGCCTTGACCTCCACCGGCACCACCCGCTCCCCGTGGGCAATAAGGTAATCGACTTCCGCCCCGGCACTTTTCTGTTGCCGGTGCCAGTAGAAAAGCCGCGGCCGCTCATAGGGCGCCCGGTCGTCAAGGAGATGCTGGCCCACGAACTGCTCAGCCAGGGCGCCGTTGTTGACCAGAAGGAGATCGTCTTCCGTTTCCAGGGCCGACAGGCTCAGGCCCAGCGAGGTCGAAACCAGCCCGATATCCAGGAAGAGCGGCTTGAAATCCCGTTCTTTGACCTCCGCGCCCAGCGGTACGCCGTTGCCGGCGCTATGGCGAACCCGGTGCCATATCTGGGCCAGTTCCAGGAGATGCAGAGTATCGGCCAACTCCCGGGCCCGCTCCTCGGGATCAAGCTGGACGTATTTCAAGCGACCGCCCACCATGGCGGGCAGCCGCCGGAACACCTTGCGCAGCCGGGGCGGATAGATCCGCCGACCGTAGCGGCTGAAGTCATCCTCATAGGTTTGCAGGATGATTTCATGTTCCCGCGCCGCCTCCGCTACCCGGCCGGAGTCGCGATACCCGGCCACGGCGGCGGGCATGCCGCCCACCACCCAGAAAAGCTTCATATAGTGCAGCAGGGTTTGGTGAATCGGCTCCGGAATGGCGTCGGCCAGGGAAAAATCGGCGAGGAAAGAGGCCAGCCGTTCCTCGCCCAGGGCACGCAGAAAGTCGGTGATGGACATGGGGCCAAGGTGCAGGTACTCCACCCGGCCCACCGGCATGGCAAAATCATGGTCGGCCAGGACGAACTCCAGCAGGGAGCCGGCCCCGATTACATGCAGATCCGGCCGTTCTTCAAAAAAATAGCGCAGCAGAGGCAGCACTTCCGGGGCGGCCTGGATTTCATCGAGGAAGAGCAGGGTCCGGCCGGGAATGATGTCGGTATTGGCGTCGATTTGGAGAAATTGCAGAATTTTGCCGATATCCCGGCTCTGAAAAATACGGGCCTTTTCGGGATGTTTATCGAAATTGATCTCCACCAGATTGCTGAAATTTCGGGCGAACTCGCGCACCAGCCAGGTTTTGCCGACCTGTCGCGCGCCCCGAACGATCAGGGGTTTCCGGTTCTTCCTGGTCCGCCACTGCTCCAGATGTTGCAACTCGCCGCGATCCATGCTCGCTCTCCCTCCCTTCTCCCGGGTCGAATATTTATTCGACGCGAAGGCTTAATGATAATTTACAACCACAATAAGTCCATTTATGGACATAACACAAGGATATTTTTTTAGCGAACGGTTCAGGATTATACGCCCCCCTGCTAATCACGTTCATGCCGCTCACCCTTAC
>JBHEOZ010000307.1:0-2097 GCA_046260555.1 Desulfurivibrionaceae bacterium | reverse complement strand
CGGCATAATAGGTCAGGGTCGGGGCGAGGATCGTATCGACGCTCACCGAGGCGTAAAGCTCCTGGGTGTCTTCGGCCCCGTCGACGCTGTACAGGATCCAGCCGACCCCGTAGCCGACCATGCCGGCCGAGCCGTCGTAGGAAACGGTCATATCGGTCTCGTTCCAGTTACTGGTGTCAAGGCCCTTCTCATCGGTATCGAGATTACCCCAGAGGTTGACCCCGAAGCCCTTGTAGGCGACGGTCAGCGAGGGCTGCAGGACGAGGCTGTTATCGCTGAAGGCGAAGCCGCGCCAGACGTACTGGCTGTATGCGCCCAGGGTGAAGTCCGCTTCGGGCTTCTCTTCCCCGGCCAGAGCGGCGCCGGGAATGGCGGCGGTAATCCCCAAGGCCAGAAGGCCTGGTATCATTATTTTTCTTGCTGTAATTTTCATGGTTAAGCTCCTTTTGCTTTTATGGTTAATTAACTACTTGTTTATTACCGGGCCGCCTCTTTCAGGCGGCCCAATTTGGTTTGCAAGGCGTTGCCATTCTCCTATTTACCATTGAATTCCGGGTATGCCTCAAGGCCGCATTCAAGGATATCGACACCTTTGAGCTCTTCCTCTTCGCTGACCCGAATACCCATAAGCGCTTTAATGATGGACCAGGCTATCAGGCTGGTGCCGAACACCCAGGCAAAAATTACTCCGATCCCGGCAAGCTGGGCGCCCAACGATACTTCCGGATTGGTAAAAGCCACCGCGACAAGCCCCCAGATCCCGACCACGCCATGTACCGAAATAGCGCCCACCGGGTCGTCGATCCTTATCTTGTCCAGGATGACGATGGACGCGACGACCAGCAGACCGCCGATTACGCCGACTAGGGTTGCGACCAGCGGCGTCGGGGTCAGGGGTTCAGCGGTAATCGCCACCAGGCCTGCCAGGGCGCCGTTCAAGGCCATGGTCAGATCGGCTTTGCCGAACCACAGTTGGGAGAGCAAGAGGGCGGCAACCAGACCGCCGGCCGCGGCCATATTGGTGTTGACGAAAATCATGGAGACGGCATTTGCCTCCATAATATTGCTTATCTTGAGTTCGGAACCGCCATTGAAACCAAACCAGCCGAGCCAGAGGATGAAGGTGCCGAGCGCCGCCAGCGGCAGGTTTGCGCCGGGAATGGCCCTGACCTTGCCGTTTACATATTTGCCTTTTCGGGCGCCCAGGAGCAGAACGCCGGCCAGGGCGGCCGAGGCGCCGCAGAGATGGACGATACCGGAGCCGGCAAAGTCGGAAAAACCGAGGGTGTCGAGAAAACCCCCGCCCCATTTCCAGTATCCCTCAACAGGGTAGATAAACCCGGTCAGAACAACTGTAAAGGCCAGGAAGCTCCACAACTTCATTCTTTCGGCAACAGCACCGGACACTATCGACATGGCCGTGGCCACGAAGACGACCTGAAAGAAAAAGTCCGCCATATTGGAATAATAGGTTTCGCCGCCGCTGCTCAGCACGGCGTCAACGGTATTGTCGGCGCCAAGCCAGAAACTTAAGCCGGGAATGAAACTGCTTGATCCATCCCCGTACATGATGTTGTATCCTACAAACATGTACATAATGCAGGCGATGGAATAGAGCGCGACGTTTTTGGTCAGGATCTCAACCGTATTCTTGCTTCGGACCAGGCCGGCCTCCAGCATGGAAAATCCGGCGGCCATCCACATGACCAGGGCGCCCGACATGAGAAAATAAAAGGTGTCGATGGAATAGGCCAAATTGATAAGGGTTTCGCCGACACCGGGTTCCTCCGCGAATGCCGGACCGGCTGAAAAAGCTGCCAGGACCAGGGCGGCAAATGATATTTTGATTAACATTGATCTTGCTCCTCCTTTGGGTTTGTTTAAAATTTTCATGATGGTCACCCTATATCGCCGCTTCGTCCCGTTCGCCGGTTCTGATCCGGCAAACACTGTCGATCGGCAGAACGAAAATCTTGCCGTCGCCGATCTTGCCGGTGTTGGCCGCTTTCTCGATCGCCTCGATCACGCGCTCCAGCAACTCGACCTTGATGGCCACTTCAATCTTCACTTTGGGCAGAAAATCGACCACGTATTCCG
>JBHEOZ010000306.1:0-2118 GCA_046260555.1 Desulfurivibrionaceae bacterium | reverse complement strand
GATCTCTTTACAATCTTATTCGACATGCTGTCTCCTGGTTTCTGGCTTCTGGCTCCTGTCTTGGATTAGCCTTTATGAGCATGGAAAGCGAAAAACTCGTCATCGAGCTGAATTTCCGCAACGATATCATCGACGAGCGCAAAGAGGACCAACCCTTCGACAGCCGGGCGATGCTTGCCCTCCTGACCGAGACGGTGGTCGACAAGCGGACCCTGGAGCTGATCGAGATCCACGAGCTTTTCGAGGCCATGGACCATACCATCACCCGGGTCGGCTCGGCCCGCTTTTTCCACTCCCTGGCCAATCCGTCCGAATCGATCGAGCTGATCCATGCCAGGCAGGACTCCTATTGCGAACTGGCAAACAACGTCAAGCTGCAAAGCGCCATCATCGACTTTCTGGAGGTGTTCAGCCGGGGCGAGGCCAGGCTGTTCAAATTCCTCAACGCCCACATGCAGGCCCTGATGCCTTACCACGATTTCAAGGAAGCCGCCGAGACCATTAAATACATGATGGCGGCCGCCGAAGGACCGCGGCCGGAGACGGCCTATCTCGACTCCCTGTTCAAGAGCATCCTGAGTTTCAAAGGCTCCCCCGCCGCCGGGCTGGTCACCGGCCCCCGCTACCGGACCCCGAAAGGAATCAGGGCGGCGGTTGAAAAGAAATCCCTGCTCCGCCTGCCCTTCCGCCCTTCCCGGTTCAGCCTCGGCTCCCTGCTGCCTTTTCTGCCGGGCCTGATTTTCGGGGCCGGCTGGCTGTTCGGTTTTATGAATGAAGCGACGGCCTTTACCCTTTTCATGCTGACCGCCTGGCTCAGCCTGTTCGGGATCCTCTACGGCGCGGTGATCAAGCCGATCTTCGATTACGAGACCGCGATCCTGCCGATCCGGAACCGCCTGATCGAATCGAACCGCTTCGGATCGGCCATCGAGGCGGTCGCCGCCATCGACGAACTGATGTCGTTCGTCAACTTCAGCCAGGCGCCGCCGCACCACCCGACCTGCATGCCGGAATTTTCCAACAACCCCTACCACCACTTCATCGCCAGGGAGCTGCGCAACCCGACCAGGGCGATGAGCGACCCGAATTACGTCCCCAACGACATCACCCTGGACGGCTGCCGGGCCACCTTCATCACCGGCCCGAACAGCGGCGGCAAGACCACGATCTGCAAGTCCATCGTCCAGAACCAGATCCTCGCCCAGATCGGGGCGCCGGTCATGGCCGCTTCGGCCCGAATCAACATGGCCGACCGGATCACTTACCAGGCCCCGGCCTTCGATACCCTGATCGATGAAGAGGGCCGTTTCGGCACCGAGCTGAAGGTGACCCGGGACATCTTCTTCGCGACTACTCCAAAAAGTCTGGTCATTCTGGACGAGATCGCCGAGGGCACCACCACCCACGAGAAGATGAGCCTGTCGGTCGAGATCATGGACGGCTTTTACGCGATCGGCAACAATACCCTGCTGGTCACCCACAGTTTCGAACTGGTCGAGCAGTTCCGCCGCCGGAACAAGGGCCAGTACCTCCAGGTCGAATTCGCCGAGGAAAATCCCACCCACCGGATGATCCCAGGGGTTTCCACCGAAAGCCACGCCCTGCGGGTCGCCACCAAGATCGGCTTTGCGCCGGACGATATCGGAAAACACCTGGTCGACAAGGGCTATATTGCCGAATAGAAGATTTACCATGGCGCCGAAACTGCCCGAACTGCCGATCAACGCAATCCTGCCGGAACTGCAAAAGGCCTTGGCCGCGAACCAAAGCGCGGTACTGACCGCCGAGCCCGGCTCCGGCAAGACCACCATCGCCCCCCTCGCCCTCCTCGAAGAACCCTGGCTGGCCGGGCGCAGGATCATCATCCTCGAACCGCGCCGCCTGGCCGCCCGGGCCGCGGCGGCCAGGATGAGCGAACTTCTCGGCGACCGACTCGGCAATACGGTCGGCTACCGGGTCCGCTTCGACAGCAGGGTGAGCAAAAACACCAGGATCGAGGTGGTCACCGAAGGCATCCTGATCCGGATGCTCCAGAACGACCCGGAGCTTGGCAGCACCGGCCTGATAATCTTCGATGAATTCCACGAACGCAGCCTCCAGGCCGATCTCGCCCTGGCC
>JBHEOZ010000305.1:1707-2121 GCA_046260555.1 Desulfurivibrionaceae bacterium | reverse complement strand
CCTTCCGCAACATAAACACCGTCGCCGATCTGCCCGAATGAAGACTGATCCCCTTACCCTTGCAGAGGCGCAACGACTGATCGTGGAACTCGCCCGCCCGACCCCGCCGGAGGATATCGAGCTGGATAACGGTTTGGGCAGAATCGCCGCGGCGCCGCTCAGGGCGGGACTGCCGGTACCATCTTTCGACCACTCCACCCGCGACGGCTATGCGGTAAAAGCAAACGATCTGCGGGGGGCCGGCGCCGGGCACCCCATCACCCTCAAGGTCACGGGCGAGATCGCCGCCGGCGACACGGATCTTCCTCGTCTTGCCGGGGGAAAGGCCCTGCGGATCATGACCGGCGCCGCCTTACCGGAAGAGAGCGACCTCGTTTTGGCCCAGGAAGAGGTTGAGCGAACAGAGCAGACGAT
>JBHEOZ010000305.1:0-1698 GCA_046260555.1 Desulfurivibrionaceae bacterium | reverse complement strand
ACCGAAGAGCGGCGGTGGCCGTGATCTGCACCGGCAGCGAACTGGTTAGCCGGGAGCAGCCGCCCCGGCCCGGCCAGGTAATCAGCGGCAACCGCTTATTACTCGACGGCTTGATCAGATCCGCCGGCGGGGTCACCGAGTCCCGGGCCACCGTCCCGGACCGGACCGAGACCATCGCCGCCAAACTGGCTGAGCTTATCGGGGCGCGCATCCCCCTGATTATAACGACCGGCGGGGTGGGTCCCGGCAAGTTCGATCTGATGCGGGAGGTTTTCAGCACACTTAAAATCAGGACCGTCTACGACTCCTTGCAAATCCGGCCGGGCCGGGCCACCATGCTCGGCGTTCTGGCCGACAGTATGATCTTCGCCCTGCCCGGTCCGCCCCCCGCCGTCAACCTGCTTTTCCACGAGCTGGTCAAACCGGCCCTTCTTAAAAGCGGCGGCGGCCGAGGCCCTTTCCACAAAGCACTCCAGGCCGAGCTCGCCGAAACCATTACACGCGAGCCGGGAAACCTCCTCCTTTTGAAAGAAGGGGAATATTCGGTCAGCAAGGCAAAATTGCAGGTCCGGCCCGCCAGCGGCAAAGCCGAGGCCAACTGCATTCTCCCCCTGTCGCCGGGATCTAAACTGTTCGAAAAGGGGGAGCTTTTGACTATCCACCCCACCGCCCAACTTTTCTGAAAGCGGATTTCCTTGACCCGGCCCGCGCCAAGGCTGGGCTGACCCCGGCTTAAACTACGGATCGCCGCCGACCTTGATTTATAGTGTTTACCATGCTAAAAGTTGCTTTTCCCGAGGGACCTCTCGTAAAAACAACTGAAATCTTGTAACCGTTCACCGGTGCGGCCGTCAAAGTGCCAAAACCGCCTGACTGTAACCGTTCAGCAGTGGTGCAGATTTGGGCAAGCGGACCGGCGCCGCGTACCCCGTGTACGTAAGCCGGGCCGATCGCCCGAAGATGTGCTGCTGCTGAACGGTTACGAAATCTCCATGGAGATATAACCATGCTGGAACTCCGTTTTATTCGTGAAAATCTGGATTTGATCCTGGAGAAGATGCGCTTCCGCGGCCTGGAGACCGCCGGAATCGAAAAGTTCAGTGCGATCGATCAACAACGGCGCGACACCCTCGCCGAGGTCGAAGGGCTGCGCAACAAACGCAAAACCGTTTCCCAGGAAATCGGCCGGATGAAGAAAAGCGGCGAGAACGCCGACTCTTTAATGGCGGAAACCCGCCAGGTCGGCGAGCGGATCAAGGAGCTCGAAGTCCGTCTGCAAAGCATCGAGGAAGAGCTCGGGGAAATCGTCATGGAGATCCCCAACCTGGCCAGCGACTCAATCCCCTTCGGCAGGGACGACAGCGATAATGTCGAGATCAGGCGCTGGGGCAAGATCCCGCAATTCTCCTTCACCCCGAAAACCCATTTCGACCTGGGCGAAGAGCAGGACACCATCGATTTCGAACGGGCGGCCAAACTGTCCGGGGCCCGTTTCGCCCTGCTCAAGGGTTTCGCCGCGCGTCTGGAACGGGCTCTGATCAACTTCATGCTCGACCTTCATACCCAGCGCCACGGCTACCGGGAAGTGCTGCCGCCATTCCTGGTCAACACCGAAACCATGACCGCCACCGGTCAGCTGCCCAAATTCGCCGAGGACCTTTTTAAAACGCAAGTTTCCGGCCGCGACCTGTGGCTGAT
>JBHEOZ010000304.1:0-2126 GCA_046260555.1 Desulfurivibrionaceae bacterium | reverse complement strand
GGCGATGTCGGCATGGCCGAGCATGATCTGGACCGAGCGCAGGTCGGCCCCGTTTTCGAGGAGGTGGGTGGCAAAGGAGTGGCGCAGGGTATGGGGGCTGATTCTCTTATCGATCCCGGCCAGAAAGACGGTCTCCTGGATGATCTGCCAGAAGCGGAGCCTGGTCATCGGCCGGGCCCGGTTGGTTACAAAGAGAAAATCGCTGCGCCTTTTTTTGAGGATCAGGGGGCGGCTCTGAGTCAGATACTCTTCCAGTCCGGTTTTCGCCGTTTCGCCGAAGGGGACCATGCGCTCCTTGGCGCCCTTGCCGAAGATCCTTACGTGGCCGGCGGTGAGGTTCAGGGCGGCCAGGGGCAGTCCGACCAGTTCCGTAACCCGTAATCCGGAGGCGTAGAGGAGCTGGAGCATCGCCTGATTGCGGAGGCGCAGGGGTGCGACGGTTTCGAGTGGGCGCAGAAGCCGCGATACTTCGGCGACGCTTAGCGCCTTGGGCAGGGCGCGGCCCGCCTTGGGCAGATCGATGGTCGCGGTGGGGTCTTCAGCGATGATCTTCTCGCCGATCAGGAAACGGAAGAAGCTACGCAGGGCCGAAATCCTGCGGGCATTGGTGCGGGCGGCGATGCCGTCATGGTGGCAGGCGGTCAGATAGGCGCGGATCAGTTCAGCCTTGACGGCCGGCAGGCTCTTGGCTTTTTTCAGGGCGGGATGAGAGAAAAAGGCGGTCAGGTCGGCCTGATAGGCGCTGACGGTGTTATCGGCCAGCCGCCTTTCGGCGGCCAGATAATGGAGGAACAGATCCACTTCCTTTTCAAAGGAATGGGCGGCTTTGGCGGGGGAATGGACGGCGCCCCCCTTTAGCAGCTGCTGGTTGAATCGGGATCTACCCGGTTTTTTCATGCAGATCGATGAGGAGAGGTCGGATCCGCTCAGCCGGACGACCTGTTCAGCAGTTTACGAATCTTGCGCTTGGCTTCGGCCTGTTTGCGGCGCCTTTTGGCGCTGGGTTTCTCATAGAACTCACGGCGCTTCAGTTCTTTTTTGATTCCGTCGAGCTGCAATTTTTTCTTGAGAAAGCGAAGGGCCTGTTCGACATCGCCTCTTACATCAACTGTGATCATGTCTTCTCCTATCCTGCTCTGACTGGTAAAGCGGGCTCCGAAAGCCGGGGTTCCCGCACTGGTTCGTTAATTGAAACACGTATATATATCTGAATCAACCGGGGGTTGTCAAACCTTTTCTGGTTGCGGCCGCCGCTTATTTCAGGATAACCCCGCGGCATCTGTTGACGGTGCCGGGAAAATCTTGCCGGGATTGAGGATATTCAGGGGGTCGAGCCCCTGTTTGATCGTCCGCATCACCGCCAGGGAGGGCGGATCTATCTCGCGGTCCAGAAAAGCCGATTTGGTGATGCCGATGCCGTGTTCGCCGGTGATGGTGCCGCCCATTCCGATGACCTGATCGAAAAGGCGCCGGGTGGCGGTCCGGCCCGCCGCCAGTTCCCGCGGGTCGTTGCGGTCGAGCATGATGTTGACGTGGATGTTGCCGTCGCCGGCGTGTCCGAAGGTGAGAATGATCAGATCAAGTTCGGCGGCGAGCTGCTCGGTGAACCGGACCAGTTCGGGGATTCGGCTCCGGGGGACGACCACGTCCTCGCCGATCTTGTGGGGCTTGAGTTTGAAGGTCGACGGTGAAATGGCCCGGCGGGCCGCCCAGAGCTGCTCCGCCTCCGCTTTGTCCTTGGCCCGGCGGATTTCCAGAAGCCCCTCCCGGTTTTCGACGATGGCGTTCAGTTCCTCGGCTTGAATCTCGACGACTCGCGGGTTGCCGTCCACTTCGACGAGCAGCAGGGCCTCGGTCTTTTCGGGAAGCTTGAAGGGAAGGTTGTCGGCGACCACCTTCAGGGCGGCGCGGTCCATGTATTCCAGAGTGCAGGGGGTCAGGCCGGCGAGGATCGTGCCGACCATTTCGGTGGCATTTTGGATGGTATCGAAGAGCAGCAGAAAGGTGGTGCTGGCGGCCGGCCTGGCGATGAGTCGCAGGGTGATTTTGGTGATAATGGCCAGGGTCCCCTCCGAGCCGACCAGGAGCCGGGTCAGGTCGTAGCCGGCCACGCCCTTGGCGGTTCT
>JBHEOZ010000303.1:0-2130 GCA_046260555.1 Desulfurivibrionaceae bacterium | reverse complement strand
TTCCCCACGAAGCCGTCACGAATTCAGGAGTAAAAGAGAGGGTGGAAGCATGAAAAGTGAAAAACAGCAGATAATGACCGCCGCCGATATCGATCTGGCCCTGTCCAGAATCGCTCTCCAGATTGTGGAACGCAACCGTAATGTCAATAACCTGGCGATTGTCGGCATCCATACCGGCGGGGTTTATCTGGCCGAGCGGATCAAGGAGTTGATCAAAAACCGGGAGAACGTCGAGGTGCCTTTCGGCAGTCTTGATATCACCCTTTACCGGGATGACTGGAGCATGGCGAGCCAGAGTCCGGTGGTCAAGACCACCGATTTGAACTTTCCGGTTGAGTGCTGCACCATGGTTCTGGTCGACGATGTCCTGTTCACCGGCCGCACCATTCGGGCGGCCCTCGATGCCATCATGGATTTCGGGCGTCCCATGGTCATTCAGCTGGCGGTTCTGGTTGATCGGGGTGGGCGGGAACTCCCGATTCAGCCCGATTTCGTCGGCATGCATGTCAATGCCGAGGACAATGAACGGATCGATGTCCTTCTTAAAGAAAGGGCGGGGGTCGATGAAGTGATTCTGGAGTCTCGTTGATTGTCGCCTCGTCTTACCCATTGGTTTAGCGTCGGCTAAATCAGCCGGTTCAAGTTTTGTGAACTCGTCAGGATTCAGGGCCATGGCCAAATCGGAAAAGTTATCCAGTGACCTGGACTATATCCACCAACGGGTCAGGAAAAAAACGGCTGATTACCAGACCTATCATTTTAGCCGCCGGCAGAACGATATTCTCAAGACTTTTTTTGATCTTGCCCAGGAGTTTGACACTCTCCAGGATTTTTACCGGATTTGCGTGGCGGTCCCCGGTCTTTATCTGGATCTTCAGGTCAGGCTCTATCTCCTCGATATCAACACCGACAAACTTCAACTGATCTGCGATTCCCAAAAGGGTTTGCATCCCGAGCCGCGTCCCGCCCCGGCGTATCTGGAACCGAGCACGGTTCCCTACGAGCACGGGGATTCATACCTGGTCCCGATTGCCCGGAAGCATTACGATTCGGAGGACACCCCGGTCCGCTTCCTGCAAAACCGGCTGTTGGGGATGCTTGAAGTCTTGCCCCGGGGCGAGATGACCGCGGCCGATTATTTGTTTTTCGCCAAGTACACCAACCGGATCGCCTATAACCTCCATAATCGCCGCCTGGTCCAGCAGAATATCCGCCACCTTGAATTCATTAACAATCTGGTCATGGATATCGAGCACAATGTCATTATTCCCAATATGTATTTTCGGCACCTGTTCAACCAGCTTCGCAGGCACATTGACGGTTTCTCCGCAATTATCGAAGAGCTGCCCGAGGCTGAACAAACGCCCGCCGGTCAAGATGTCCGAGCGCGGTTGCGGGCCATCCACAAAGAGCTCGCGGAAAATCATCGCCAGCTGTTGGACCATCATGCCAACACCTCGCTTTTCCTTGAGAGCCTCTTCCGGCGGGATCATTTCAAGGAAGGCCATCTGGTCCTTAAAACCAGGCTCTGCTCGGTCGAATCGGAGATCATCCATCCCCAGCTCGAAAATTACCTGAAACGTTTCGAACTTCATGAGATCGAGGTGGAACATCCCACCGGTATGGAGGAGGAAGTCTATCTGACCGTCGATATCGGTCTGCTCTCCCAGGTTTATGCCAACCTCTTCTCGAACGGGATTAAGTACACCGCGGAGATTACCAGGAAAGACGGCAGCAGGCGCAAGGCCCTGGCCTATGGCTGGGAATTTTGTCCCGACTTTTTCGGCCCGGGCATGTCCGGTATCAAGTTTAATGTTTTTACCACCGGCCCCCATCTTCGGCGGGATGAGTTGTCCAGGATCTTCGAAGACGGTTTCCGAGGCGCCAATGCCGGCGACAGCCCGGGAACCGGACACGGACTTTCCTTCATCAAGCAGGTGGTTGAGATCCATGGCGGCCGGGTCGGATCCGAGCAGGTGGAGGAGGGCAATAATTTCTTCTTCGTCCTGCCGCTGCCGCCGCCGCTCGCCACTCTCGATTCGTAACCGTTCACCCGGGCGGTCGCCAAAGTATCCAAAACCACCGGACTGTAGCCGTTCAGCAGTGGTGCGGATTTGGACAAGCGGACCG
>JBHEOZ010000302.1:1863-2134 GCA_046260555.1 Desulfurivibrionaceae bacterium | reverse complement strand
CGGTCAGGGTGCCGGATTTAAGGAGGACGCCGTCTTTTTCAGAGAGCAGAGGGGCGTGGGGCTTGAAAAGTTCGAGGATGCGCAGCATGGCGCGGACGGTCAGGCGGTTTTTCCTGGACAGTCCGGAACCTTCCTCGATTTTGATCGCGGCTTCGGCAAGCTCGGGGTCTTTCTCGATAAAATCCTGGACTGCCCGCCGACCCTTCTCCCAGGTGGCGGGATAACCGAAGCGCTTCGCGCCGATCTGCAGAAATATCTGGTTGGCGATAAA
>JBHEOZ010000302.1:0-1672 GCA_046260555.1 Desulfurivibrionaceae bacterium | reverse complement strand
CGGCAGGTTTTCAGCGACCCTTGTCATCATCGGCAGCAGCGGGGTCTGGGGTTCGCCGGAGTGCACCGTGCCGTTCGGGTCGACTCTTACATTAACGGTGTTGAAGTTGACGGCCAGGGCCGAGGAGGCGACATCGTAAGGATTGAGGCTGTTGCCCACGCCATCGGCCATCGTGGCCAACCGATGGCTGTTGTCATCCAGATAAATATCGTTAATGGCCCGGCACCCCGATTTTTTCAGGGAGATCATGATATGTTCCACTTCTTCCGAAATCAGAAAAGGATCGCCGTAACCCTTGATGTAGAGATTATTGCCGCCATCGATGAAAAATTCGGTCCTGAACCGATAATCGGGACCCAGCTCCTCGAAGGCGGCCAGCCCGGTAAGTATCTTGATGACGCTGGCCGGAATCAGGGGGAGATCGAGGTTTGTCGACCCATGGAGACCGTGGTCTCCGCTCAGGCCGTAAGCACCGTTCCCGATGAGAAGATCCAGGCGCCGCTCCCGGTCGAAGGATGAGCTTTTCCCTTGGCCGGCCGGGGCTTGCAGGGGGTTGACAAAGGTGACGAGCAGGATGGCGACTGCCGCGAGCAGCAGGCTGTAGGCTTTGCGCGGCCCCGAATTCCTTAAACCGGGAAAAAGGTTGTTCGGTTCGGTGTGTCGCCATTTATTGACAAAGGTTGCCGCCTGTAATAAGTTTAGCGATTCTTTTAACAATGCCATATACGGCGATCCTTTATGATGGTATCGCGAGAACTCCGACCTGCCGCGTCGCGCCCGAGGGCACTTCCGGCGATATCGAAATTTTTGCCTAGCCACCAAAACTTTTGCGAGTGCATCTTCCATGAAAGAATTTATAGCTGGAAATCTCAAAAACTCGATAGCGGCCAAAGAAAAACTGTTCGAGACCCAGAGCGATGAAATCATCCGACTAGCTGAACTTATTGCCGAAATCATCAAAAACGGCAATAAGCTTCTTATTTTCGGCAACGGCGGCAGTGCCGCCGATGCCCAGCATATGGCGGCCGAGTTCGTTAACCGCTTTATGATCGACCGCCCGCCCCTGGCGGCCATCGCCCTTACCACCGACACCTCCAACCTGACCAGCATCGGCAACGATTTTTCCTTTGAAGATATATTCGACAAACAGGTTCTGGCCCTCGGTAAAAAAGGGGATCTTGCCCTGGGCATTTCAACCAGCGGCAATTCACCCAACGTAATCAAAGCCATCAAGACCGCCGCGGAAAAAGGGCTTCATACCGCGGTCTTGACCGGGGGCAGCGGCGGCAGGCTGGCCGGCATGGCCCAAACAGTTCTTAACGTCCCTTCCGAGATCACCCCTCACATCCAGGAGGCTCACCTCTGGGTCGAACATCTCCTCTGCTGGATGGTTGACGACATTCTCTTCGGTGCAGGATCATGACATTCAGGCCGCCTCTCAAGCCCCTTGATTTTGGCAAGCTCAACACCTATTCAGTCCATGACCGCTTCAGCAAGGTGACCGTGGATAATTTCGCCAAACCCCTGGGCAAGGGGGCCACTATCGAGGATTTTCTGGCCTCCCTGCCGGACCAGTTGCTGGGCCGGGACTTTCCGGATCTGATCGAGCGTCTGGCCGCCAGTTATGAACGGAAAAAACCTGTAATTATCGGGATGGGGGCCCATGTCATCA
>JBHEOZ010000301.1:1032-2134 GCA_046260555.1 Desulfurivibrionaceae bacterium | reverse complement strand
CCTTGTCCCTGTCCTCACCCCTCACTCCTCACTCCCACTCCTCACCGTCCCTTGTCCCTTGTTGCTTGCAGCTTGCAGCTTGTAGCTTGAGGCCTGCCCTTCACCCCTCACTCCTCACTGTCCCCTATCCCGCCAGAAGCTCCCGGCAGTCAAAACACTCCCTGCCCTGGGCTTCCGCCACCTGCTGATTGGTCAGCCGGCCCCGGTAGACGTTGATCCCCTTAAGGAGCGCCGGGTCGTTTCGCGCCGCCGCCGCGATTCCCGTTGCCGCGATCCGGACCACATAGGGCAGGGTGGCGCCGCACAAGGCATAGGTCGAGGTCCGGGGTACCGCGCCGGGCATGTTGGCCACACAGTAGTGGATAATCCCCTCGACCCGGTAAGTCGGCCGGGAGTGGGTGGTCGGCCGGGAGGTTTCGACGCAGCCGCCCTGGTCGATGGCCACATCGACGATCACCGCCCCGGTCTGCATCCCGGCCAGCATCGATCTGGTGATCAGCCGCGGAGCCCGCCCGCCCGGGACCAGGACGGCGCCGATAACCAGATCGGCGTTGCCGATCTGCCCCTCGATATTTTCCGGAGTAGCGGTCATGGTGACAAGCCCGCCGCCAAGTTCTTTTTCACGGGCGGCGAGTTTTCGGGAGTTCCGGGCCATCATTACCACCCGGGCCCCCATGCCGAGACCGATCATCGCCGCGTTTTTTCCCACCGTGCCGCTGCCCAGCACGACGATCTTGCCGGGGTCCGCCCCGGCGGCGCCGCCCAGAAGAATGCCGCGGCCGCCGCTCTCCTTTTCGAGAAAATGCGCCCCGGCCTGGGTGGCGAGGCGGCCGGCCACCTCGCTCATCGGGGCGAGCAGCGGCAGACCGCCGTCCGCCTCCTCCACCGTCTCGTAGGCGACGGCGGTTACTTCGTTCGCGAGCAGGGTCCCGGTAAGTTCCGGCAGAGGGGCGAGATGGAGATAGGTGAAGAGCAACAGGTCTTTTCGCAGGTAGCGGTACTCGGCGGCCAGGGGCTCCTTGACCTTGACAATCATCCCGGCCTGCCGCCACACCCCCTCTGCCCCGTCCAGAATCTCGGCCCCGGTCCGGCGGTACTCATC
>JBHEOZ010000301.1:0-1023 GCA_046260555.1 Desulfurivibrionaceae bacterium | reverse complement strand
TCAGCTTTATATCAACGAGTTGTCAACACAGCAGATGCGCCGGTATCGGACGCCCCTCAGGGCGGCGGGTGAATAGTTGTTCCCGTCGCTAATTAAACATTTTTTATGTAATTACAGCCACCTAATCTAATGAACCGTGCAAAGCCGTCACGGATTCAGGTTCCAGTAATTGTAAAGCATTAAGGCGAAGAATTCTCTCCTCAAGCTCCGTTCCCAGCTCCAGGGCCCGGAACTGCTCCAACACCTCTTCCTGGCAGATCCACGGTGAATCGGTCCCGAACAGGATCCGGTCGGCGGGATGGGCCAGGATCATCCGGCGCGCCTTTTCCCTGGCCAGATATTGCAGCGAGTAGGAAATATCCAGGTAGAGCGGCCGGCCGATCAGGAGCTCTTCCACCTCGTCCCACATCTCCCAGGCCCCGAGGTGGGTGGCAATCAGCTTCAGATCCGGAAATTTCTCGATAACCCGGACGATCCGGGGAGGGTCGCAGATCCGTTCTCGGGGGAAGCCGATATCGAAGCCGGTATGCATCACCAGAACCAGACCGGCCTCGCTGATCCGCTCGTAAAGGGGAAACATCCGTTCCTCGTCGAGGACGAAATCCTGGTAATAGGGATGCATCTTGACCCCCTTGAACCCCTCGGCCCGGATCCGCTCGATGTTGGGTAGGGCTTCAGGATTATCGGGATGGAAGGAGGGAAAGGGGATAATCCGCTCGGAGCGGATTTCCTTGGACCAGGCCAGGATCGCTTCGAATTGCCCGGGCCTGGTGGCTATCGAACAGAGCACCGACCTTTCGATCCCGGCGCCGTCCATGGCGGAGAGCAGCGAATCGAGCCGGCCGTCCAGGCACGGGGTGACATTGCCCGCTTCGGCCAGGGCCGGCACCGCCCCGGCCGCGACCTTGTCGGGAAAGGCATGGGCATGAAAGTCTATAATTCCGGTCATCTGCGATCAAATTCCTCGACTGACGTTTGCTTGGTCATCCAGCCACTTTTTGCAAGTTTGTCTCATTTAAAAAT
>JBHEOZ010000300.1:0-2139 GCA_046260555.1 Desulfurivibrionaceae bacterium | reverse complement strand
AAAAACCCTTCCTTCGACAGGCTCAGGATGAGCGAAACACATTATTGATTTAAACGCTCGGGGGTGAGCCGGTCAAAGGATCCTCTCCCTGCCAAATTCAGCGGGCCAGGAGAACATAGAATATGGTGCTGAACCCGGCCCAGGCCAGGACCAATACCGTGACCAGCCCGCAGGCCTGGCCGAGCAGCCGGTGGCCGGGGGTCTCCCGTTTCCGTTCCCGGTAGCCGAGCAGATAGGCCAATGCCGCTCCGGCCGCCATGCCGCCGCCGTGGGCCCAGTTGTTGATTCCGGGGACCAGCAGGCCGAAAACAAAGATCATGATCGCCCAGCTGCCCACCTGTTTGTAAATGGCCTGGCCGTAAACTCCGCCCCGGCTCTTCCCGTAATACAGCACCGCCCCGATCAGGCCGCACAGCGAGGCGGAAGCGCCGATGGTAAACGGGACCCCGGCCAGAAAGGAGATGAAAAACCCCAGAACGCCGCTGATCGTATAGATGGCGAACATCCGGTAGCTCCCGAACTCATGGGCCACCAGGGGGCCGAGCTGGTTAAAGGCCAGCATGTTGAAGAGGATATGGAGCAGGCCGCCGTGCAGATAATTCGCCGAGACCAGGCTCCACCAGCGGCCCAATTCCAGGATCGGCACGGTGCCGGTGGAGCCGAGGAGCAACAGGCTCTGGTTGCTCGGGGAAAGAAAAGCGAAGGGGCTCAAATTGAAATTCGCCCGGCCGGGGTTGAGCAGCAGCGAGAGAACGAACATGCCGATATTGACATGGATGATCGTCCGGATCAACTGGTCCGGCTGCGCATAAAGGGCGGTCAGCCGGTTGTTCTTCAACCAGGAGCCGGGCTTCCTCAGCCCGCAATGGGGGCATTTCTCTTCACTGCGGCTGATCAGCCTCCGGCAGCCCGGGCAGAGCAGGGAATTCTTTTTTTGAAATTGCATATGATCTCTCGGATTAAAGCTGATGAGCTCGCAAAAAGTCGCCATTGATTAATGGAGCGTACTTCGACAAGCTCAGCACGAACGTTAAATCAATAAGTTATTCCGCTCACCCTGAGCCTGTCGAAGGGTTTTTCGACTTTTTGCGACGCCATCTTTATTTGACAGTTTAATTCCGGATTATTCAACCCCAAAAGCAGCCATGGTAATCGTGTCAAACCCGCCACTCCCCAGCCAGAATCCGCGGCAATAACGGTTGGAGGATGCGGAAAGACGCCCCCCAGAGTTTGTCGTTAGCGACCCGATAGAAGGGAGTAAGCCGGGGCTCCGGCTCCTGGTCAACTTGCTTAAGTTCTTCGCCGTACATGGCCGGATCGGTAAGGGTCTCAATCTCAATCTCAATAACTTCCGCGACCTCGCGCCGGTCGATAACCCACTGCCGCGGTATGATCGCGGCCAGAAAAGGAAAGATCCGAAAGCAGGTCGATCCGGTCGCCACCGGCGGTAGTTCCGCAAGGATCCGGACCCGTTCGGTGCCAAGGCCGATTTCCTCCTCGGCTTCGCGCAGGGCGGTGGCAAGCAACGATCCGTCACCGGGATCTGGTTTGCCGCCGGGAAAGGACAGTTCTCCGCCATGGATCACGCCGGGGCTTCTGCGGATACAAACCATCCGCAGCCTCTCTCGACTGTCCCGGTAGATCGGGACAAGTACCGCTGCATCCATGAAGGTATCCGGGCTGCTCATTCCTTGAATATATAATATTTCCCGGGTGAAGACCGTAAGCTTCCCTGTCAAGTAGACAGTTTAAAAATAGAGTTCCCAGCGTTCTTTGACAAATACTCCGCTGGGTAGATCTTGCGGTCTTTAGCCAACCACAACTAAAAAACTACTAATTATTCGCAAAATAGTAGTTTTTTAGTTGTTTCTGTGTACCCAAAAATGTTACTACTAATTTATGAACATTTAGTAGTAAATTGGTTTTTCAAACGTGTAGAGTTGCGAGTTTGCCCTCTTCTTAGGAATGTAGCAGAAGCTGCACATGACCTTTATATGTTAACACATAGCCCAAAACTAACGAACTACTAAAAAAGACGATATTAGTATCACGTTAGTTTTCAACGAGGACCTAACTCAAAGTTAAATAATAAGGTGTGGTCTATGAAAATTCCGGAGAAGGCACCCAGTTGGTCAGATA
>JBHEOZ010000030.1:5364-12226 GCA_046260555.1 Desulfurivibrionaceae bacterium | reverse complement strand
CTTCCAGGGAATGAAATGAAATTACACAAATACGGCCGGACGGCTTTAAAAGTTCAGCGCCGGCCTCAAGGATCCGTACCAGATTATCCAGTTCTCGATTTACCGCGATGCGCAGGGCCTGGAAGACCTTGGTGGCCACATGAATTCTGCGTGGATGAAAGCGTCTGGGGATCGCCCGCGACACGGTGTCAACCAACTGATCGGTGGTCTTGAATGGCTGCTTGCCCCGGTCCTCCACCACCATCGAGGCAATGGGCCGGGCCTGCCTCTCTTCACCGAAATAATAAAACATATCCGCCAGTTCATCCCGGGAGAGCTTGTTGAGAAGATCGGCCGCCGTTTCGGAGGAGCGATCATCCATCCGCATATCAAGGGGCTCGCTGCCCCGGAAGCTGAAGCCCCTCTCGCCGCCGTCGAGCTGCAGGGAGGAGAGTCCCAGGTCGAGCAGAATGCCATCGACCGCGGCGATGCCAAGATCGTCGAGAACCTGTCGAAGCTCGGCGAAGTTATTTCTTACACAGACCGCCCGTGCGCCGAATTCGGCCAGATTGGCGCGGGCGAGGGCAAGGGCGCGGTCATCCCAGTCAAGACCGATAAGTTTGCCGGCGGGAGCGCTTTTGGCAAGAATTGCCCCGGCATGGCCGCCCAGTCCGAGGTTGCCGTCGACATAGACCCCGCCGCTGCGCGGTTGCAGAAACTCCAGGACCTCTTCCAGCAGAACCGGGACATGGACGCCGCCGGAATCGATAGGGCTGCCCGGATCGCTCAAAACAGGCCGATCTCCAGGAGATTAAGCTCGAAACTTCTGAAATCCTCGGCGGATGGCTGGTTTTCGGTTTCCCAGGCTGTTTTGTCCCAGATTTCAAAATATGAGATCATGCCGCTGACCAGAATCTCCCTGGCGACGCCGCTGTCCGTCCGCATCTTGCCGGGCAACAGGATCCTACCCTGCTTGTCGAGGGGGCACTCGACCACCCCGCCGACTATATAACGGACCATCTTGATGGTTTCCGGCTGCTTCTTGCTGGTGTCCAGCAGATTAAGTTCCAGCTTCTCCCATTGCGCCATCGGATAGGCCTTGAGACAGTTCTGCCATGGAGAGACCATCAACAGGTTGTCCTTATACCGCCGGCGGAGCACATCCCGGAAACGCGTGGGAATATTGAGCCTGCCCTTGCCGTCCAGATTATGCTCGGAACGACCGCGAAAGTTATGCACCGCCCCTCTGATCAACGCCGACTCCATCACCGAAAACCCCTTGTTTCCCTTTTACACCACTTTACACCACCATAGTTAATTGTATAAAGAACCGCAACGTTTACTGTCAAGTAAATTTTTTACTGCCCAACGGTTTTCTTCTTGCTAAGACCCCTGATTTCCGATAATATAGCCGGTTCTTTATCAGATTAATCCCTACTTTCAGAGAATTCATGAACCAAGACAAGATTCGAAACGTAGCCATCGTCGCCCACGTCGATCATGGCAAGACCACCCTGGTAGACCAGCTCTTCAAGCAAAGCGGCATGTTCCGCGACAACCAGGAGGTCGCCGAGCGGCTGATGGACTCCATGGATCTGGAGCGGGAAAGGGGCTTCACCATCGCCTCCAAGAACGGTTCCTATAACTATAAAGGTCACCTGATCAACATCATCGACACCCCCGGCCACGCCGACTTCGGCGGTCAGGTGGAGCGGGTTCTGCGGATGGCCGACGGCTGCCTGCTCCTGGTCGACGCCCAGGAAGGGCCGATGCCCCAGACCTATTTCGTCCTCAAAAAGGCCCTGGCCAACAACCTGCCGATCATCGTGGTGATCAACAAGATCGACAAACCGGCGGCCCGCTGCGAATGGGTGGTCGACCAGGTCTTCGACCTTTTCGTCAAGCTGAACGCCCCGGATGATCTTCTCGACTTCCCGGTGATTTACGCCTCGGCCAAGGATGGCTACGCTTTAAAAGAGATGGGCGACAGCCCCGAAGACATGCGGCCGATCTCGGACATGATCATCGAGCACGTCCCCGCCCCGGTCGGTTCGGCCGACGCCCCCTTGCAGATGCAGGTGAACAGTATTGAATACTCGCCCTACCTGGGCCGGATGGGGATCGGCAAGGTGGTAAACGGCACCCTTAAAGTCAACGAGAACCTCGTGGTCGCCAAGCGGGACGGCACGATCACCCCGGTGCGGATCTCCAAGATCTTCCGTTTCGAGTGCGACCAGAAGGTGGTGACCGACCGGGCCGGGGTCGGCGAGATCATCGCGGTGGCCGGCACCGAGGAAATCACGGTCGGGGTCACTTTCACCGATCCCGACAACCCGCGACCCCTGCCGCTGATCGACATCGATCCCCCGACCCTGTCGATGAACTTCATCCCCAACGACTCGCCCTTTGCCGGGCTTGAAGGAAAGTTCGTCACCTCCCGCCATCTGGAAGCACGACTCAGCAAGGAGACCCTCTCCGATGTCGCCCTGAAGGTCGAACCGCTGACCGACGCGGTCGGCTACCGGGTTTCCGGCCGGGGCGAGCTGCACCTGTCGATCCTGATCGAGAAGATGCGCCGGGAAGGCTACGAGTTTCAGATCACCAGGCCGGAAGTCATCATGAAGACGGAGAACGGCCAGCTTCTCGAACCCTACGAGGAACTGACCATTGACGTGGATGAGGAGTTCAAGGGTGCGGTTATCGAGAAACTGGGCAACCTCAAGGGCCAGATGATCGACATGACCCAGGATCGAGGCATGGCCAGGCTGGTTTACAAGATCCCGACCCGGGCCCTGCTGGGGTTCCGCTCGGAATTCATGACCGACACCAAGGGCATGGGCATCATGAACTACGTCTTCGCCGAATACGCTCCCCACGCCGGCGAAATCACCAACCGGGTGAACGGAGTACTCCTGGCCATGGAGGACTGCACCACCGTGGCCTTCGCCCTCTTCAACCTCCAGGAGCGCGGCCGCCTGTTCCTCGGCGCCGGCGAAAAGGTCTACAAGGGCCAGATCATCGGCGAAAACTCCCGGAACAGCGACATGGTAGTCAATCCCGCCAAGGGCAAGAAACTGACCAACATGCGGGCCTCCGGCACCGACGAGAACGTGGTCCTGACCCCGCCGGTGCGTATGAGTCTCGAAGACTGCATCGCCTTTATCAACGACGATGAACTGGTCGAGGTGACCCCGGAATCGATCCGGCTGCGGAAGAAAGGGGACAACAAGTTCAAGAAGCGCGGTTAACCGCCCGGCCCGCCTCAATTCCCGGGCAGAATCTTCAGCCGCGAACATCTCGGACAAAGCCGGGTAAATTCGCGGCTGAAGCTGCTCCTGCAAGGCATTCCATCGATATCGCCTTATCGCCGATGGTTTCTCCGCCCCGCGCCACCACCCGATTTTGGTTTTTTGAATCCGGAAGAACCGGAGGTCCTTTTAGCGATATAGACCACATGCCGCCGTCCGCCCCTCCCGGGGCTCTGGCGGTTGACTGCGAAACCCGACGCCTGCAAGCGTTTTTCAAAGGCCCGATCCGGGAATTCGGACCAGACCGCGAATACCCCGCCGGGCTTCAGGGCGGCCCGGCTTAAGGACAAGGCCCCGTCGCCGTATAGATATTCGCCCTCCTGGTTTCCCTCGTAGGGCCCTTCGTACAGATCAAGGATTATGGCGTCGAAACCGCGATCCTTGCCCTGCCTGGCGGCTTCACCGATTAGCGAGGCCACGTCGTCGATCACCACCGTGACCCGGGGATCGTCAACGGCCACGCCGGTGAGCGCCGCGATCGGCCCCCGGCACCACTCGACCACCACCGGGGTCAACTCGGCCACCGTGACCTCGGCGTCCGGGGGCAGATTATCGAGGGCCGCCTTCAGGGTAAAACCCATCCCCAGGCCGCCGACCAGCACCCGGGGATTTTTTTTATCCTTAAGGGCTTCACAGGCCAGTTCGGCCAGGACAACCTCCGACATATTGGCCGAGGAGTTCATCAGTACCCGGTTGTCGATGGTGATCAGGAAATCCCCCTTCCCCCGCCGGCGAAGCTCGAGAAGTCCTTCCTCCGTTTCAATACTGTCCACAACCTGCCATGGTTTAGCCATTCGTATCCTCAATTCATCTTCATGCAATAATCCGCTGGAAACCACTGCTCCTTCCTTGCAGGAAGCGGCTTCAACCGCGATTAATCCGGACCCTCCCAGCCAATAACCGGCCGTAGATGACCAGATTGATCACCACGACCAGGGTTCCGAGGACGACCTGCACCTCCCGGGTCAGTGCAGCCGGATAGAGCAGGGGCGGCAGATAGTGTTCGATGAAACCGCCCGGGTATCCCTCCTGCCCCGCCGCCCGGCGCAGATAGTTCTCCAAGGGGGTGAGGGGGCAGAACCAGCCCAGGTATTCAACCGCCGCTCCCCAGAAGACCGCCGGGAGATGGAACCAGGCCAGCCGGGGCCGTCTGAGAACCAGAAAGCCGCCGAGCACCACAAAGCAGACAAAAGCGAAGTGGAGCACAAACACCAGATTTGCCGCCAGCCGATAGCTCATTTGCCCTGCCCTGTCAATTCCTCTGATCACCCGCACCCGCAAGACGATCGAGACGGTCTATTTTCCCAAAATCTTGTCGGCGTGCTCCGGATAGAGCTTCTTGACGCAGTCGGGACAGATGCCGTGGCTGAATTCCGCCTCCGAGTGTTCCTTTATGTAACTTTCAATCACCTGCCAGGCCCCCTGATCATCCCTGATTTTCTTGCAGGAAGCGCAGATCGGCAGCATTCCCCGCAGGGTTTTGATTTCATTCAGGGATTGATACAGCCTGGCGATCAGCTTTTCCCTTTCGTCGGCGCCGGCCTTGATCAGTTTGTAGGCCCCGAAGGCGCCGATCAATCCGCATAACCAGATGAACAGATTGCTCAGCCAGATAAAGGCACGATCCTTTTCCCGGCGTTCCAGGAGTTGGGCGGTCGAAATCGAAACGCTGATGCCGCCCCGGAGGTCGCCTTCCTTATAACCCTGAACCGCGTGGCAGCCTAGACATTCCTTCCGGGTCCAGAGCGCGCGCATATAGCGGAAACTGCCGGCGCCGCCGTCATCCTTGCCGGACCAGGCATACTGCTCGGTATTGTCCCGGTCAAATCCCCGCAGCATCTCCGCTTCCCATTCCGAAGGGGCATTTTCCGGCCGGAGCGGCTTGAGGCTGGTAAGGCTGAATTTAACCCCGCTGGCCCGTAAAGTAAGGTCCGACAACTGCCTGGTCATATAGGCCGGGTTGACCAAAGTCAGCCCCCGACCGTTTTCATCGACTATTTCCCGTTCGGGAGCATCGAGATAGGGATTGGGCCGGGTATTCTCGGAGACCGGAACATAAACCCCGCCATGGGAGGCATTCCAGAGCCTGGTCGTTAAGATCAACTGGTGGAAAGAGCGGGCCTGAGAAAGCAGCCCGCTGATATTGCGATCTTCCAATTCCCTGATATCCAGGAAGGTAAAGGCCGCCATCAGGAGCGTCCAGGCGATGGCCAAACCCGAAAACACCTTGCTTATCAGCCGCGGTCGTGAGGGCAGATCCATAAAAGGCTTTTCCTTGCATCAAAAAAAGGGACTTTCGGTGTCCCTCTTCATCCGTCAGTTAAACCGCCGGTTCAGCGGTATTATAATTTTTCACTGCTGTCCCAACGTTTAATCTATGGCTTGTGTCAACCAGTTGACTTTTCGTAATAATATGGCAAAAATATCTGTTACCGACTTGAAATTTGGTTATCCTCAAAATCCAAAAAAATTGGAGCGAGGATACTCAAATGTATACAGGCAAACTTATTTTTTCTCAGGTAATAGACTACCTCCCGAAGCACACTTTCAGGCAATGTGTCAGCCGGTATCAGGGCAACAGGAAAGTCAAAAACTTTACCTGCCTCGATCAATTTCTTTGTATGACTTTCGCCCAACTCACATACAGAGAAAGCCTTCGAGATATCGAAGTATGTTTGCGCGCCCAGCAATCAAAACTTTACCACATGGGCATCCGGGGTGGCATAGCCCGAAATACCCTTTCAAATGCAAACAAAATCAGGGATTGGCGAATCTATGCGGACTTGGCACAATCCCTCATCACTACCGCCCGAGAACTGTATATCGGAGAAGATCTGGGGATAGAGTTCGACAATACCGTTTACGCTCTCGACGCATCGACAATAGACTTGTGCTTGTCAGTATTTCCATGGGCAACGTTTCGCCAGACAAAAGCTGCGGTCAAGTTGCACACCTTGCTCGATCTCCGCGGCAATATACCAAGCTTTATTCACATCTCCGACGGCAAATTGCACGATGTAAATGTCCTCGACATATTAATCCCGGAACCAGGGGCATTTTATGTCATGGACAGAGGATACCTCGACTTCAAGCGCCTTTATGCGATGACCCTGGCCGGAGCATTCTTTCTGATTCGAGCCAAAAGCAATACCAAATTCAAGAGAAGGTATTCTCACAAAACAGATGCCTCAGGTGGCGTCATCTGCGATCAATCCATTACATTGACCGGCGTAAACTCATCTGTGGATTATCCGCAGGCCTTACGCCGGGTAAAGTATCACGACGCAGCATCCGGAAAGATTTTCAACTTTTTAACCAACAATTTCACCTTGCCGGCCCAAGCAGTTGCCGACCTCTATCGGCAGCGCTGGCAAGTAGAATTATTCTTCAAATGGATCAAGCAGCACCTCAGGATAAAGGCATTCTATGGGACCTCAGAGAATGCGGTGAAGACACAAATTTGGATCGCGGTTTCCGTGTACGTGCTGATAGCTATTATCAAAAAACGGCTTGGGATTAAAGAAAATCTCTACACTGTTTTACAGGTATTGAGCGTTACTGTTTTTGAAAAAATA
>JBHEOZ010000030.1:2537-5354 GCA_046260555.1 Desulfurivibrionaceae bacterium | reverse complement strand
GTGCCGGAGACTCCGGGAGCTCGCCGGTAAATTTATCAGGCCTTTGTTTGGGGCAGGGACGGCGACTCCCGAGTCTGAAGCGACTATCGCGATGCTGACCAGGGATTTTAAAGAGGCGATGAGCGATGATCTTGACGTGGAGCGGGCATCGGGCTCCCTCCTGGACAATCTTCAGAGTCTGGAAAGGCATCGGGAGAAAAACGACCTGGACGAAGCCCAAGGCGATAGAATCAGAAAGGAACTGTTGCGGATCGACAGGGTTCTGCAGGTTCTATTTGAATGATTTCTGATTGATCCCGGTACAAAAATTAATCCTTTTTAGAAAGATTGTATAAATTTTTATACCAAACAGGCCCGCGTCGGTTGCGAGATGCATTTCCCTATCATATTGAAATATCGATTATCCGTGTTGCTCGGCTACTTTTCTATGATATTGGCACGGACATTGCATTAATTATAAAACAAATCAACATCACAAATACCTCGCACTTTTCCCCTAGAAAGGCCGGCTTCTTTTCCCCCGAAGAGCCGGCCTTTTGTTTTATCCGGCATTGTTTCGATTCAGCCAACTTCTATTTTATCGGTTTTATGATATATCTATCGGAATGAATGCCAGCACGGTTGATAAATGCCCGGTTGCCCTGCAAAGCTGCGAAGATTACGGCCGGGACCTGCTCAAACAGAAAATAGAACAGGTCGGTCAGGCGGCCGGTTTGCGGATCAATCCGGGGTCAACGGCGCTCCTCAAGCCCAATCTGGTAGCGGCCGGTTCCGGCCCGCTTCATCTTGCCTGTACCAGCCCGGATTTTGTCGCGGCGGCGGCTGAATGGTGTCTCGATCACGGCGCCAGGGTCGTGGTCGGGGATTCCCCGGCCTTCGGCAGCGGCCTGATGGTCATGAAGGCCTGCGGCCTGGCGGAAAAGTTGCGGCCCCTGGGGGTGAAGATGGTCGATTTCGGGCGGTCCCGGACCGTCAAGCTGCCCTGCGGGATGAAAGCGCCGGTCAGCATCGCGGCCCTGGACAGCGATGTCCTGGTCAATCTGCCCCGGGTCAAGGCCCACAATCAGCTCTATGTCAGCCTGGCCGTCAAGAACTACTTCGGGGTGGTGAGCGGCTGGCGCAAGGCCCTGCACCATGCGGTCAATGGCGATGTCGGCAACCGCTTCGAGGAGCTGTTGGTCGATCTGCCCGGCCTGTTCAGTGACACTTTCACCCTGCTTGACGGGGTAATCGCCATGCATCGTGCCGGTCCCATGACAGGGGAGCCCTATCCGCTCCAGCTGATCGGCGGTGCCATCGATCCCGTCGCTCTGGATACCGCGGTGATGCGGATCATCGGGGCCGATTACGGCAAGAGCCGGATCTGGCTGGAGTGCAGGCGGCGCGGCCTGGCCGGCGCCGATCCAGGCCGGCTCGAATTTCCGTTGCTCCATCCCCGTGAGCTCTCCGCGCCGGAATTCATCCTGCCGGAACAGCTCAGCCCGGTGACCTTCCATCCGGGCCGGATGCTGATCGGCGCCTGCCGGCGGGCCGCCGCCGGAATTTTCAAGCCATGATTCATCATTCTCTTTACAACTAATGGGGAACAACTTATTCTGATTTGCTGATCGAGATATGCTGGTTCCTGTCCATAATTTAATTGAAATTCCCCACGAAGCCGTCACGGATTCAGGTTTAGGAGCCGTTCAGGAATAACATGGCCATTTGTCCGGCTCTTCTGTACGGCTCCTTATGCCGTCCAACTGTCTAAAACGGCCATGTTATTTTTTGACAACGGCTTAGTGAAAGCCCTTTGATATACCTCTGATAAAGGAGTTCCCCAATGTTTAATCTGCAAGGAAAAGTAGCGCTGGTAACCGGCAGTTCCCGGGGCATCGGTAAGGCCATCGTATTGCGGCTGGCCGAAAACGGCGTGAACATCGTGGTCAATTACGTGCGTCATAGGCGCGACGCCGAGGAAACCGCCGCCCTGATCGAAAAGAAGGGGGCCCATTGTCTGGTGGTCAAGGCCAATGTCGCCAATGACGAAGATGTTAAAAACATGTTCGGGCTGATCAAGGAAAAGTATGGCCGGCTCGATATCCTGGTCAGTAATGCCGCCTCGGGAGTGCTGAAACCGGTAATGGAGCTGAGCAGCCGCCACTGGAACTGGGCGATGGATATCAACGCCCGCTCCCTTCTAACCCTGGCCCAGCAGTCCCTCCCCCTGATGGTCGACGGCGGCCGGATCATCGCGGTATCGAGCCTCGGCTCGGTCCGGGCCGTCGAGAACTATACGGCGGTCGGCGCCTCCAAGGCCGCCCTGGAATCCCTGGTCCGGCATCTGGCCGTTGAACTCGGTCCCCAGGGGATCCTGGTCAATACGATCAGCGCCGGGGCGGTCGATACCGAGGCCCTGAAAAAATTCCCCAACCGCGAGGAGATTCTCGGCACCGCCCTGGAGAGGACTCCGATGGGACGGCTCACCACCCCCGAGGATGTCGCCGATCTGGCCCTGTTCCTGTGCAGCCCCCTGGCCCGGATGATTCACGGCCAGACGGTCGTGGTCGACGGCGGCTATTCGATCAGGGCGTGATTTTCACGGTGACACTATTTTCAGAAATGACGATCAATTAATCCTCGCTTCCGGTTCGCCTCGCCGCCGGAGGTTTCTGGCGGAACTGGGCCTTGAGTTTACGGTGGCGGCGGCCGATCTCGATGAATCGGTGCGGCCCGGCGAGCTGCCCCAGGCTTTCGTCAATCGCCTCGCCGGGGAAAAGGCGGCGGCGGTGGCGAACGATTATCCCGGGGGTTGGGTGATCGGCGCCGATACGGTGG
>JBHEOZ010000030.1:0-2527 GCA_046260555.1 Desulfurivibrionaceae bacterium | reverse complement strand
GCCCCGCCTGTCCGGCCGGACCCATCAGGTGTGGACCGGATTTGCTGTAATCAATAAAGCCAAGGGAATTGTCGTGGTCAGGGAGGTGCGCACCGAAGTGACCTTTGTCGGGTCGGCAAGGGAGGTGCTGGCCGCCTACGTCGCCTCCGGTGAGCCGCTGGACAAGGCCGGGGCCTACGGGATTCAGGGCAGGGGCGGCCTGCTGGTCGAGCGGATCGACGGCTCTTACAGCAATGTGGTGGGTCTGCCGATGGCCGAACTGGTCGAGGAACTGCTCCAGTTGGGCGCGATCCGGCCGGTGAGGAGTGAGGAGTGAGGAGTGAGGAGAGGGGTGAGGGGTGAGGTGGGAGGAGTGAGGTGAGGGGCAATCAAATCGTGCGTAAGATGATTTATATTGGCATCTCAGACTAATATCACAACCCGGAAGGTTGAGTGATTTTCAGCGAGATTTCTTTTTTTGGAGAGGGAAAAGAGATGGGTATGGAGATGGAAGCCGGCGATTACAAGTACGGCATCGTCTGGATGGACTGGCAGCACGGCGATCTGATCAGGGAATTCAACGCCTTGCACGAGGCCTGCGAGGAAGGGGTCTGTACCATTCAGCTTTATTCGGGCCACCGTCACAGGCCGCTCAGAAAGAAATCGATCCTCTCCTCCATCCGGGGCATAAACCGTTCCCTTCTGACCCGGCCTTCGACGGGGTCGAGCCCGGCCCGCAACCTTTCGTAGGACATATTCTCAACCCTGAGCAGATGATCGATCCGCCAGTTGCGGCGAAATTGCCTGAAGTTGTCGCCCCGGTAGGGGACCGGGCTTTTTACCCAAAAGATGAAAAGATCCACCTCGGCCCGGCGGGAATCGCGGTGGGCCGCGCTGTACCAGTTGCGGCCCGGAGTCGGAAAGATCAGCAGGGTCGAATTCCCGCCCGGCCCGATCCCCGCCAGGCCGTCTCCGACCTTCTCCGAAGCAAGCACCATTTCAAGGCAGTTTTCCAGAAAACGGTTTCTGATCCGCTCCACCGGCGCGGCCTGCAGGGCCGGACCCTTGACCAGTAAAAGGGGGATGGCGGCCGGATCGCGGCCGGGCAGGGGGTAGGCCGCGGTTACCGCCGGCAGGGTGGTTCGGAAGGTGCTCCGCAATTCGAGAATCAGCAGGCCGGTGACGGTCGCCATGGTCAGGACCAGGCAGAATGAAAGGGCGATTGCGGCCCATGCCGGCAGTCCGGCCGGTTTGAACCTCGCGAGTTTCGCCCCCACCGGTTTTTCGCCCGGGAGCAGAAAGTAAGTGTCGGCCCGGTAGGCGTCGTATTCGGCGCCGAAGAGTTCCCGGCAGCGGCGCTCTTCGTTTCCGGCCAGCAGGAAGTAGAGCCAGAGCATGATAAAGTAGGCGATGAAGGTGAGCAGGCGGCCCCAGGTCAGGATGATGCCGAGGCCGAAGAGGGCCAGGGCCAGATACTGGGGATGGCGGAACTTCCGGTAGATCCCGGTCCTGACCAGACCGCTGCGCGCTATTTTCCCGGCGTATATCTGGAAGGCACCGATCAGAAAAATTACGAAGCCGGCGATGATCAGGATGAGCCCGAGGGGGAACAGGGTATGGACGGGAAAGACGAAGTGGACCAGCCGGGCCGTCCAAGGATTTGCGCTCAAGGTTTCGATGTGCATCACCGAACCATAGAGAAAGCTGGCGAAGGGCAGGAGCATCCAGACCGGTTCCAGGATCACGAAGAAGGCGAGCGCCCTGAGAATAACCGACCCCGCTCTGTTGGTGGGGGGTGGGTGATTGACGCTGTTTTTTCGGAGATCGTCGTTCATGTCTTTTGTTAGTCGGCAGCAGGCAACCGAACCCCCCGTCTTTCCAGAAGGCTGCCTTCGGCCAGGAAGAGATTGACCAGGGCGATCCGGTAATCGACCACGGCCTCGATCTCGGCCAGCGCGCTCAAAAGCAGGTCCCGCTGGGCCTGGGCGACCAGAAGCGAGGTGCTGGTCCCGATCGAGAATCTTTCCTGTTCGGCCTCAAGGGTCTGCGCCTGGAGTTGGCGGGTAACCGCGCTGGCTTCGATCTGCCGCCGGGTCCGCTCGGTTTCGTTCAGGGCCAGGCGGACATCGAGTTCGACCAGACTCCGCAGGTTTTCAATTGCCGCCGCGGCCTGCTCCCTTGAGGCCCGGGCCACGAGGTCGCGGCCTTCGCTTTCGCGCCTGCCCAGATAGGTGCTGAACCTGATTCCGGCGGCCAGTTCGTAATTGTCGTCGTCCAGGTTATTGACCGAGCTGCCGAACGATTCGGCATAGCCGGTCTTGCCCAGATCGATGAAGAGATCGAGCTTCGGCAGGAGTCCGTTCCGGGTCCGTACCAACTCCAGATTGAAGTGGTCGCGCCGCAGCCGGGCCTCGTTCAGGTCGGGCCGCAGCCGGTCGGCCAGGGCGAGCCGTTCAGCCTGATCGGTCAAGGGGACCGGTTCGGTCCTCGGTTGGCTGGTCGCTTCGATCCGCGGGCCGGGTTGAGCAGGGCCGGTGATATTCAAGAG
>JBHEOZ010000003.1:6422-22279 GCA_046260555.1 Desulfurivibrionaceae bacterium | reverse complement strand
TTCCGGAGAATTGGTGCTGAAGCGGGCATAAAGCTCCTTGATGGTCGGCACCGCCAGGCCCGCCTCGCGGTAAAAAGTCTCGATCTCACCCCGCAACTTGTCGCTGTCCTCGGCCAGGGCCACTTTATGGCCGGGTATCCTGACCATCGATTCATCCTGCTCCAGCCGTTCCCGTTTGACCAGATCGTTGATCATGAACTGAAAAAGTTTCTGGCTTTTGACCGGGACCAGCTGGCTCCGCAACTCCTCCCTGGAAATTCCCGGTTTCAGGGGATATTCCTGATGATAGCGGGTCACGGCGGCAACAAGCCAATCCTGCAGGCCGCCGAACACCTCGGCGGAAAGGAGCCACTGTCGGTCGGAATCGACCACGATCACTTTCCGGGCCGAAATCGGGCCATCGAGGACTTTCTTCAGTTTTTTGCCGAAAATCCCCATCCGCACGGCCAATTCATCCCCGGTAAGTCCGGCGGGACCGGCCTCTCTCAGGTGCTGGAGGAGACGTTCTTCGGCGGAACCGTTTTTATAAATGTCAAAGACCTGCCCGTTGGTTTCACGGAACCGTTTTTTCTTGACCGCCCCGCCGTTCAAGATCCGGCCGCCGCCGATGGTGATCACCGGTGAATAACTTCTGATCACATAACGATCGCCGGGCCAGGCGCAGGCCGGTTCCTCGAACAGCAGCTGGACGTTGACCGTCGCTCCCGGCTTGATTTCATTGTCGTCGAGAAGGACCACCCGGCCCATGATCTCGGCGGTGCCCAGGTGGATTCTGACCCGGCTCCGGTTTTTGAACTTTTTCTCATTGGCTGAAAGATAGATGAATTCGGCATCCATGATATATGAGGGCTTGAGACTGCCCGGAGTGGCGACAATCTCGCCGCGCCGGATTTTTTCCTTGTCCACTCCCTGGATGTTAATGGCGGTCCGGTGCCCGGCCTCGACTTCCCTGACCTCATCGGCATGAACCTGGATTCCCCTGATTCTGCCGTGCTGTCCGCCGGGATAGATAAAAACCTCATCGCCCAGGGCAATCCGGCCGGACATGGAGGTGCCGGTGACCACCGCCCCGAACCCCTTGATCGTAAAAATCCGGTCGACCGGCAGCCGGAACGGTCCGTGCGCCTCGCTGAAGTCGCTGTCCGCCACCATCCGGTCAAGGGTTGCCTTAACTTGATCGATCCCCTCGCCGCTTATGGAGGAGACCGGGATCAGCGGCGCCCCTTCCAGGAAACTGCCGGTGAAGTAGTCGCGAACGTCCTCCTCGACCATTTCCAGCCATTCCGGCTCGACCATGTCCTTCTTGGTAATCACGATGATGCCCCGCTCGACTCCGAGCAAGCGGCAGATCTCGAAATGCTCGCGGGTCTGGGGCATGATCCCCTCATCGGCGGCGATCACAAAGGCGAGGATATCGATGCCTGCCGCGCCGGCGACCATGTTCCTGACGAATTTTTCGTGACCGGGAACGTCGACGATGCCGAGTCGATGCCCGCAGGGCAGATCAAGAAAGGCAAAGCCAAGCTCGATGGTGATCCCCCGCTTCTTCTCTTCCTTGAGGCGGTCGGTATCGATGCCGGTCAGGGCCTTGACCAGTGAGGTTTTACCGTGATCGACATGGCCGGCGGTGCCGAGAACTATCTCCCGCATCGAAAGCTCACCGTGTCCAGGAAGTGTCGGTCAGAAAAGGATTGGAACGCCTCTCCTCGCCGATCGTGGAATTGGCGCCGCCGTAGCCATGGCCGGGCCAGACCACGGTCTGGTCGGGCAGGGTCAGGAGTCTCTCCTGAATCGAACGGTACAAAACCCTGCCGTCGCCGCCGGGAAAATCGCTGCGCCCCACCCCGCCGACAAACAGGGTGTCGCCGGTAAAGAGATCGGGAGCGTTGTAAAGACACATGCCGCCGGGGCTATGTCCCGGGGTATGGATAACCTTGAGGCTTTCCCGGCCGAAATCGATAGTTTCACCATCCTTGACCGTTTTATCGACGGGCGGAGAAGGCTTGAGACCGAGCGCGGAAAAGTACTGCTCGACCTCCTTCTTGCCGAAGAAGGCGGCATCGTCCGCATGCATGACGATTGCGGCGCCGGTGGCGGCCTTGATTGCGCCATTGCCGCAAACGTGATCCGGATGGCCGTGGGTATTGACAATATATTTAACCGTGGCCTTCTCTTGTTCGCAGAGGGCCAGAATCTTGTCCTCATCGCCGCCGGGATCGATAATCACCGCCTCCCGGGTCTCCTCGCAGACCGCCAGGTAGCAGCAACAGGCCATGTTGCCCACAGTCATTGCTTTAATCAGCATTTATCACCTCCGTTCGTAACCGATCACAAGATAAGCCGCTCAGGATTGGCCAATCTCACAGTCATTAAGCGATTACAGGGTGCCGGAGATGCAAGGCATCGGCCTGCGATGTGTACTGATGTACATGAGCAGGCCGATAACACAGCAGATTCGGCGCCCTGTGATCGCTTACCTCTGTTCAAGTTAATTTATCTCAGCAATCGCAAGTATCGGGATTACAGTTACCGCCGCAGCCGCAATCGGCGCCGAGGTTATCAAGCGACACCTTGCCCCGCATGGCCTCCTCCACGGAGTCGATCAGAGCGGAGAAGGCCTGCACCGCCGGACTGTCCGAATCGGAAACCAGATAGGGCTGACCGGCATCGCCGCCGATGGTGACCTGGGGGTCAACCGGGATGCCGCCGAGGAATTTGACCGAGAACTCGGCCGCCGTCCTGCTGCCGCCGCCGCTTTTGAAGATGTCAATGGTCTCGCTGCAGTGCGGACAGACCAGACCGCTCATGTTCTCGACCAGGCCGAGAACCTCCATATTGACATGTTTGCAGAAATTCAGCGACTTTCTGACATCGGCCAGGGCGATCTCCTGCGGCGTGGTAACCACCAGCGCCACGGCATCCTTGATTGTCGAGGCCACGGTCAGCGGCTCATCGCCGGTGCCGGGAGGGGCATCGATGATCAGGTAATCTAGTTCTCCCCAGTCGATATCGGAGAGAAACTGCCTGATCGCCTGAATCTTAAGGGGGCCGCGCCAGATGATGGGATCGTCGCGATTCTCCATCATGTACTCAAGGGAAATGACCTTGAGGTTATCGCCGTAGGGCATCGGCGGCACCAGGTCATTCTCCTTCTTGATATCGCCGATGGTCATATTGAGATCGAGCATCCGGCATATATCGGGCCCATGCAGATCGACATCCATCAAGCCTACCTTGTAGCCCCTTTTGGCCAGGCCCAGGGCAAGATTGGTGGAGACCGTGCTTTTGCCGACCCCGCCCTTGCCGCTCATGACCAGGAGTTTGTTCTTGATCTTGCCCAACGATCTTTTTATCGATGTATCCTGCTGGGCGACTTTGGCATTCGCCGAACCGCAACCGGCCTTGCTGCCGCCGCCGCAGGAACTTCCACATGAATCACTCATTTCCAGCCTCCAAAAAATACTCCTGTTAATAATTGAAAAAATTAAACGATAACTCGATTACGACCGGCCTTCTTGGCTTTGTACAAGGCCTGGTCCGCTTTTTTTAAGACCTGGCCGGGGTTCTGGCGCCGCTCATCCCGCGAGGCGGCGCCAATGCTGATTGTAACCCCCACCCTGTTCCGCGTGGAGTGTTTAGAGCGCCCCCTCCCCTTGCGTCCGCTCGCCGGGATTTTTGGTCGAGTGCTGTTCCGCAAAGTGAAACCGGCCTCCGCCACCGATTCTCTCACCCTTTCCAGGTGATCGGCAACTTCGTCAATCGCGCTGCCCGGAAAAACCACGGTGAATTCTTCGCCGCCGTAGCGGAAAGGGCGGCCGCCTCCTTTTATCCCGGCGATATGCGCGGCAACCATCTTCAAGACCTGATCGCCGACATCATGTCCATATCTGTCATTGAATTTCTTGAAGAAATCAATATCAAGCATTGCCACAACATAGTCGCCCCGCAACCTTGCAAGCAGTTCATCGAGAGCGCGGCGCCCCGGCAGGCCGGTAAGTTCATCACGAAAGGCCATGGTGTGAGCGGCTTCGATAACCGAGGTCACCAGGATCAGACCGCCCAGCATTATGCAGATGGTGGAGAGCAACCCGGTATAAACAACGAGCCCGAGATAGCCGGCCAGCAGGGCCCAGATAAACCCGGCGTCAATCACTCCCCGCTGCCGGGAAAAATTAAGGATCAACAATGCCAGAACAAGAATATAAGCAGCAATCGCAGGCTGGGCAAGGGGGAGCTGCCAGGCAAAGTTCCAAGACAGAAAATCCTTACTTAGATAAGAAAGAAGCTCGGGCCGATAAAGGTATAAGGCGGCGATCAGCGGAGGCTGGGAAAAGATCAATAACAATCTGGTCAATCCCGCGGGATTGACCAGCCCTTTTTCGCGGCTCAAGGCAAGCCAGGCGAGGTTGAGCGGCATCAGAACGGCAACGGCATCACGGACCGGCAGCCCAACTTCAGGGTGGAAAGCGGCGCCGCGATAAAAACCGTTCAGAGCCCACTCGGCAAGAAAGAGGATCAGTATTCCGAAGACCGGTTTGAACCTGTTAAAACGCCAGCAGACAAGAAACCCTATGGCGGGTACTCCGAAAAACAAGAGCTTAGCCGTAACCGGCCGCCAGTGGACGACCTCCGCCGAGTGCCCAAACAGAACAGCGGCCAGCAGCAAAACTCCGCCGGGCATAAAAAAATAAAAAAGTCTTCCGGCCAAAGCAGCGATCATGACTTAAATCCGGGTCGACAACGGCAGTTCAAATACCGTTGTCGACGTAATCAACAGAGAGTTCTGTTACTCGATGCCGACCAGTTCCACATCAAAAATCAGGGTTGAATTCGGTCCGATCTCCTGGCTTACCTGCCTTTCGCCATAGGCCAGGTCAGGCGGGATAAAAAGCTTATACTTGCTGCCCACCTTCATCAATTGCAAGGCTTCCGTCCAACCGGGAATAACTGAATCGACTTTGAAGACTGCTGCCTCACCGCGCTCATATGAGCTGTCGAATTCGGTTCCGTCTATCAAGGTGCCGCGATAATGGACTTTGACAGTATCGGTTTCTTCAGGCACCGGCCCGTCACCCTCAACCAGGACTTCATACTGGAGGCCGCTTTCGGTGGTCTCGACCCCTTCCCTGGTCTTGTTTTCGGTCAGAAACGTCTCTCCCTCGGCAAGATTATTGCCGGCGGCTTCCTCGGCCCTGGCTGCTAATTCCTTCTGAAGCTTCTTGGTGAATTCCTCTTTCAGCGCTTCGGTCTGCTCAGGTCCGATCCGCGATTCACGATCATTAAGACTGTCATCAATCCCGGCAAATAAAGCGTCGGCATTAATCTCGCTTTGAATCTCCCTCAGGGAAGAGCCGATATCCTGACCAACGACATAACTGATTTCGTCGGTAAACGTTTCGAGTTCTACCTTTTTTCCCTCCCCATTCGGGGCTTTTGAGCAGGCGAATGGTCCGGCCATGAACAGACAAAGCGATAACGTAACAATAATTTTCTTTTTCACGACGACTCCCTTTCATAAAGTTAAAGCGGATAAACCGCATTCGTTATCCGCCTTTTCGATTCGACGCCAACCGGTAAAATCGACGGCCAACGCACAACAAGCACAAATCTAAAAATCGATTCGACCAAAGAATAATACTCCAAATAACACTTCTTAACCACCGTAATTAGAAGGATTTCTGTTCTGATCAAAAAACTGTGGAAACCACAAAGCGCAAAATATAGATAATAATGCGGCAATATATGACACAGGCATGAGCCCGAAGTTAAGTCATGGCTAGCGAAGCGAAGCAAATGATTTCCGGATTTAGCGGGGAACATCGATGGTTTAAGCCGAAATAAAAAAACGCCGCTGCCAAGAAGATACCGCCTTTATAAAAGAGAGTACCTACCGATTGCGGCGCCTTGTTTAAGTCAAAGCAATAAGCGGTTGAATGGATCAACGACTCGATGCCAACTCGCCGTTTACCCCCGTAACCATGCCGGGATTAAGCCTTTATGTTCCGATATCGATTGTAAATATCATGGACCCGACGCCTGAGTTCGCGGATCTTTTTGGAATCATCCTCGGTAAGCCAGCGCGGCTCACTTATTGAGTAGATGCTCTTGTGTAAATCGTCCACTACATGCTCGGTAGCACTGCACCACTCATCCGTGCAGACCTGGGTCATCTCCGCTGCTTCGGAAATATCCTTATCCAGAATGTCTATCGCTTTTTCCAGATTCTGCATGAATCCTCGATGAGCCATCAGCATGGTTTCTTCCATCTTAATCTGACTTTGCATTATCAATTTCTCCTTTCCTCGATGATTTTTACCCGTACTTATACACTTTCCCGGCCTCGACCGTGAAGTTTTTTCAAACGAATACCGCCCGGGCTATCTGACCTTAACCGCCGACCCCGTAGTCAAAAAGAGCCTTTTCAGCCTGTTCGTATTTGTCACCCAGATCGGCAATTTTGCCCTTCATCTCTTCACGGGCAGGCTGCCACTCCGTCGGGCAGGATTTCCGTAAATCTTCGATCCTGTCTTCAAGTTCCGTCATTATGATATTTAAGCCGTTGACCTGTTCGTACACACGCTGCTTCTCACCGGTAGGCAGATTTTCCATCTGACGCATGATGTTATAGAGTTTGGCCTTCCAACTGGTGAGTTCAATATCCACGTTCTTACAATAATCGCCTACGTCCATGGTACCCTCCTTGCTGTTTGATATTTTTGCCGCTATCGCCTTAATCCCAATCAACGCACACAGCGCCGGTCGAATAAAATGGTACCGCGATGATCGGCCTCATCATGAAAATCACCTTTAGTATCATCTTGGATGAGCAAGGAAAAGAAAGTCAAATCAAAAATGATGGCGTCGCAAAAAGTCATAAAAACCTTCGACAGGATCAGGGTGAGCGGAACAACTTGTTGATTTACCGATCGTGCTGAGCTTGTCGAAGTGCGCTCCATTAATCTTTGGCGACTTTTTGCGAGTTGGTCAAAAATGATAAGTTTGCAATACCGGGATGGTGAGGCGGGAAAGATCAGGAGCGGTTATTGCAAACAGCAGAAGTCAGGCATCTCCGGCGGGAGCGCTGAGAGCATGGGGACATTCCAGGATGGAATCCAACCCTTCTCACCAAGGTCGCAAGCGGGCCACCATTTCCAGACCGGACGGAGAATTATCGATGTACTCCACGGAACAGCCGTCATCCAGACCACCGGGAGTCCTCCCCAGGAGAACAGCCAATCCTTTCTGAACGGCGATAAAATGCTTCAAGGCCAGAAAGTGCTTGAGATCATCTTCCTGGACAATTACCTGCTCGAAATCGGCAAGATCGATGTCGAGGATGGCGGCGGCCGTCTTGCCGAAGAGCCGGCGGCCGATCAAATCCCCCTCACCGATTAACCGGCCACACGACTCTTTCTGGAAAGAGTAGTCAACCAGACGTTCATCCTGATCGAGAACAATTTTTATCAGTTCGGAGGTGTCGCGGCATACCATCTTTACAGCTCCGCTTCGGGATCAGTGGGAAACAGTGGTGTCTGGTGTTGGCGGCTTTTTGCGACGCCATCAATCTCGTTGGGGATGGCTAAGCAGGCAATACCCCCTTGCGGGGTGAAAATCGTCAGATCCAAGGCGCGCGAATTTCGAGGAATGAAGCGTACTTCAGTGCGCTGCAATGACGAGACAATTTGCAGCAACGCCGGAGCTGGCGACTTTTTGCGACGCCATCAACTGTCACCGACATACTTCCAGTGCCACGGTTCCCAAGTGAAACCACGGTCTGATTTTTCGGGGTAACTCTGGATAAAGGAAAAATCCGGCCCGTTTTCACGCATCCATTTATCAGCCTCCGTGTCGCTGAAGGTCCATTTACTGGGAACCAGATCGACAACCGTGCCCAGCATATGCTCCGAATAACCGGGCGGCGCTACCCCGCGGGCGACATCATAAAAGTCGTCGCCTTCCGCCAGCTTTTTCTGGTAAATGCGCTGTTGATATTCAATACTGCGATAACCGGAATCAACCAGCAAATCCACGCCGTCAAGGGCGGCGACCCGAGCCATCCTGACAAAAGCGTCCCGGGTCGCTTCGGTGACATATATCTCCCTGCCCTCGTGGACGAGCTCCATCGGCAGCTTGGCAAACTTTAGATCGTATCGATCAATTTCGCCCCCGATCCGATGGCCGTGCCAGGGCGGCAACACTTCAAAGCGCCGGCCGCCGATCCGGACATATTCCTTTTCCCCGATTGACAGCGGCGAAAGGATCTTGCCCTTGACATCTATGACTAGAGTCTTTGGGGAAGCCGCCTCCAGATTAACGTGGACCGGCTCGATTGCGGGAAAGGACAGCGGACCATAAGCCCGGAGATATCCGCTGCCGAGCAGGATGACGACAATTATCGCCGCCAAGATTAATTTTCCGCATGTTGCGATCTTCATGTTAAAGAAATCACTCTATTGAACAAATTAAGTATGATTTATTTTTGAACGACGGCTTACTTGGGTACGTGAGCACTTTCCGACTCTGCGGCGACGAAGTTATCGGGCAAAAAGACCATTTATGGGACGGGCACTAACTTATCATCCACATATTATAACCATGCAATTTCGTCAATGATAATCTATTATTAAAAATGGCGACGGCAAACTTGCCCAATAGCAGTCAAGATTTCATGATATTAACCGATTGAGTTCAAATTGATAAACGACAAAAGCCCACAAACCGATTTTCTATCACTCAACCCCGAAACCATTCTCACTTTGGCGGAAAAAGCCTTGTCGAAGAAGTTCAGCGGCATCTGCCGCCCTTTGAACAGTTACATCAACAGGGTATATGAACTTGAAACCAGGGACGGCAGCGGGATAATCATTAAATTTTACAGGCCTACCCGCTGGAAACGGCAGGCGTTGCTGGACGAACATCAATTCCTCCTGGAACTGAGCGAGGCGGAAGTCCCGATCATCCCCCCTCTGAAACTCAACAATGCCGGTACCCTTGGCTCTTTCAAAAACATAAACTATGCCCTTTTCCCAAAAAAGGGCGGCCGGTTCGTCAGCGAGTACAATGAGGAGCAATGGCTGGAACTGGGCCGTCTACTGGCCCGGACCCATGCGGTTGGCGCTTTAAAAACTCCCCGCGGGCGGGTAAAAATCCATCCCCGCGCCATAACCGCAGGCCAACTCGATTTTCTCGAGGCTAATGATTTCATCCCGGTGGAACTGGCAGAGGCTTTTTTCAAGACCGGGCGAACTCTGGTCGAAGAGATCGCGCCGCTGTTCGACCACACGGAATTAATCAGGATTCACGGCGACTGTCACTTCTCCAATATCATTTACCGGCCTGACGAATCTTTTTACCTGATCGATTTCGATGACTTCGGCGCGGGGCCGCCGGTCCAGGATCTGTGGATGCTGCTGCCGGACCGTCCCAACCGGTCGCTTTACGAAATCGAGCTTTTCATGGAAGGATACGAAACATTCCGGCCCTTCCCCCGCCGGAGCCTGACCTTGATCGAACCCCTGCGGGCCATGCGCTACATCCACTTTATCGCCTGGTGCGCCCATCAGGTGATGGACGGCGGCGAGCCACCCACCCCGGACTGGGGATCATTCTCATACTGGACCACCGAAACCCGCGACCTTAAAGAACAATTAACCCGGATCAAGGAAGAAGTGAGGGGGAGTAAAGGTGAGGGGTGAGTAAAGGTGAGGGGTGAGTAAAGGTGAGGAGTAAGGAGTGAGGGGTGAGGAGAGTTCCCTTACACCCCTCACCCTTCACCCCTCACCCCTCACCCTTCCCCCCTCATCAGCACGAATGCAATGAAGACCCATTTTTTTCCCCTTTTGCAAACTTGTCCATATTGACAACCATATTTTTATAATTATTTTTTCCGGCAAATGAGAGAGCGGATTTGGCAATCGGCAAGCGGCCGGGATATCCCGGTTATTACAGACACTTACAGACCCGCATCGAATCCAAAACACCGAAGCCCGAATCCGCTGCCTGAAAAACCCATTCAATTTGAAGGAGGACGAGCTATGTGGACAAGATTAAACGACATTGACAGGATGTTTGGCGCCATGGATCAGTTTCGCTCCAGAATGGACAGACTGTTCCCCGATCTCAACCGGCCATACCGGGAAGAATCCGGCTGGTACGCTACCGACGGTTACCCCCGGACAAACCTTTATGACGCGGGTGCCCAACTTGAGATTAAAGCCGACTGAGCGATAACCAGCCCTCCCCTCTCCACCAAAAGCCGTTCGGCCCCCAGCCGGGCGGCTTCTCCGCCCTCCCCAAAAATGTGTGTATTTGTTTGTAATTAAAAAAACAAAGGGTCTCAGAGTAAAAACCCTGAAACCCTTATCCTGCATGGTGCCTAGGGCGAGAATCGAACTCGCACGGGGTTGCCCCCGAGGGATTTTAAGTCCCTTGCGTCTACCAGTTCCGCCACCCAGGCAAAATCTTCACAAAGCTTGACAGCAGAGGATTTATATCATCACCCTACCCAAAAAGCAACTTTCGATTAATCGGCCGTTAAGAAATAACCTGAACTTTTTATCCATTTCTTTACGGCCCCTTATGCCGTTCATGAACAAAAAAAGTATGATTTATTTTTGAACGACGGCTTAATCGGCCGGCGGGGAGTTTTTCTTTTTACCTCCCCCGCCGCCAAGCATCAAGGCCGCGGCAACCAGCCGGACGGCGCGGAAGACGAGGGTTGCCCCGAAGGCGGCGGCGCCCATTATAATCGCTTTCCGCAAAAGGGGGTCTTCTCCGCTTTTCCCGCTCATCCACTCTCCTCCCGGCAGGGATCCTGATGAATAATGATATCGGCGCCCGGAGCAATCTTGCGGATCTCGTTCTCCACCTCCTTGGCAATCCGATGCGACTCGGCCAGGATCATTTCCCCCTTCATTTCAAGATGAAGCTGAATAATCTTGGTCTGGCCGGAAAGGCGGGTTCGGATGTCATGGACTCCTTCCACCCCTTCGTTTGCGATGGCAACCGCGAGAATCCGCTTTTCAAGTTCGGGCGGCAACTTGCAGTCCAACAGAAACTGGGTGGAATCGTAACCAATCCGCCAGGCGTTATAGAGAACCACCAGAGCGATCGCAATGGCAATCAGCGGATCGAGAACCGTCCAACCCATGGCGGCCAGGGCCAGAGCCAGGACGGTGCCCGTGTTGGTGAACAGATCGGCGGAATAGTGCAACGAATCGGCCTTAATGGCCATGCTGCCGGTCCGCCGCACCACCATGCGTTGAAACAAGACCAGGCCGGCGGTAAGCAGCAGCGCGAAGATCATCACCCCTATACTGAGTCCGCCGACCTCAAGGGGAAGAGGTTCAATAACCCGCCCTGCCGCCTGGACAAGAATGAACAAGGCGGAGCCGGCAATAAACAAAGACTGTCCGAGGCCGGCCAGGTATTCGGCCTTGCCGTGACCGAAGGGATGACCTCTGTCGGCGGTTTTCTGGGAGTAGCGGATCGCCAGCAGATTAATCGTCGAAGCGGCCCCGTCAAGCAGGGAATCAGCCATGGAGGCCAGCACGCTTAGGGATCCGGTAAGCAGCCAGATCCATGTCTTGACCAGCAGCAGAACCAGGGCGACAGCCACCGACACCACCGAAGCGGTCCTGATCAGCTGGGCATTTTTGATTATGATATTATCAACTGACTTTTTTTTGCTGGTTTTCATCAAAGCCGATGACCCCGCTCGGCGAAGGACTGAACCTGATAAGTTCCGACCGCGAGCCTGCCCCGGAGCCATTCGTCGGCCGGCAGGCCGGCTTTCAGACAAAGGTGGGAGAGGAATTCGGCGGGATCGGGGAGCTGTTCCCATACCTGGGGTAAAAAAGTGGCCGTCGCTTCCCCCTGTCGGATGATGACGCCATCGACGCCCGGACGCAAGCGGCCGACAAGATCGTTGCCGTCATCGTAGTGCAGAGGTTGCGGCTCTGAAAGAACACTGACTTCGATATCGATCCGGGCCAATTCCCCCGGGGTTACCCGGCTGAAACGGTAATCGTTGAAGGCGGCATTGACCGCGTTTTCCCTCACCCCGTCGATGAGGGGCAGCGTCCCGACCAGGCTGCCGATACAGCCGCGCAGCTGCCCCTCGAGGTGCAAGGTGACAAACACTCCCAGTTTCTCCCGGAAGAGCGGATCCCGCAAAACTTCCTTTGCCGCTTGCGGCTCTTCGGTGGGGACGGGAAGGTGCAACTCTTCCATAATGGCTTTTCTGGCAGTTGCAATCAGGATTCGACCCTGGGCGTCATCGAGCCGCTTCGTCATTTATTGATCTCCCTGGAATTCAGAATCGATGGCGTCGCAAAAACTCCGATCACCTGCGTCGTGGCGTATTGTTGCTCCTTCGGCATACCATATGTATGGCCTCAGTCACAAAAATACGCCCCGAAGGAAGTGCCCTCCTCAAGGGAGGATTAAACAGAACCCTTGGGGTACACCACTCCTTGTTTATCGAACTTTTTGCTTAGCCATTCCATTTATCACTTTTTACGAATCAATCAATTTCGATGAGTTCGTAAAAAGCCGGGATTGTCGCCAGGATTGCCATAATGTCATTTCGATCAACGGGAGAAATCTTAATAGTTTCGAAGAGTTAAAGGATAAGATTTCTCACATGCGTTCGAAATGACAGCTTTTTTCGACTTTTTGCGACGCCATCAAACTTCGGTCCGGAACAATTTAATGTTCCAGGAAATTCGCGATCGCAACCGGGCCTCTGGTATGATTTAGCTGTAATTGCGGTTCGATAAGGCCCGCAACCGGATCGAATCTTCTGAAACTGGAGGCTTGCCATGGCTGAAGCGACTGGCGGCAAAGAGCCCGGAAAAACCCTGCGGAAACAACTGGCGGCCCTGCTGGACGGGGGCAATGCCCATATCACCTTCGATCTGGTGATGGCCGAGATGCCCCTGGCCGCGGCCAATACCCGGCCGGACCACTTCAACTATACGCCCTGGCAACTGCTGGAGCATATGCGCCGGGCTCAGCTCGACGTGCTGAATTTCATCAAGGATCCCGGTTACGAATCGCCGCCCTACGCGGAATTCTGGCCGGACCCGGCGGCAGAGGCGACCGAAGCGAAGTGGCGGAAATCCGTGGCCGGATTCAGGGCCGATCTCGATGAGGCCCTGGAGATGGTTGGCAATCCGGAGACCGATTTCTTCTCGGCCATCCCCCATGCCCCCGGCTACAATATCCTGCGGGAGATCCTGGTGATTGCCGATCATAACGCCTACCATCTCGGCGAGTTCATGGCGATCCGCCGCTTTTTCGCGGCCGCGCCGCCGGAAAACTGGTGAGCCGGCGGAGACTGTCTTCCCGCCTCCGCTCCTTTCCCGAATACGCTCGGACTTGATGGTGGAAACCATTCTCACCTGTCCCTTTTTTCGATCATCCCGGTGCCCTTGTAGCTGAGCACCACTTCCTCATCCTGATTGAACAGGCGCAGGTAATGAGTGACGATGCCGGCCTCCGGTCTCGATCGCGACTCCCGTTTAGAAATCGCCTCGATCTCCACGGTCAGGCGATCCCCAGGCCTGCCGGGCGCCAGGAACCGCACCTCGTCCAGGCCGAGGCCGATGACGATCGCCATCGGATTCTGCTCGATCATCAGTTTCTGGCAGATGGCCAGCAGATGGAATCCCGATGCGATGACCACGCCCTGGCCGGATGTTTCGGCATATCCGGGATCGGTGTGGAGGGGAAGGGGATCCCAACTCCCGGCAAAATCGCGGATCTCCTTCCCGGTAAGGAGGTGCGGCCCCAGCCGGCGGCGCTGGTGCAGGGCGATGTCTTCGTAATACTCCGTCATCATGAATTATCTTTGACCTGTAAAAGCAGTTAATTCCGTGGTCCGGCTTGCCGAGGTAATGACCGGGGAACTGCTGGCGGTGTTTGCGGGAAGCTTCAAAAATAACATTGACCAATCGGGAAAACAAACTTAATTAAGCAAATACAATATAATGAAGCATATGAAGCACGGGAAGAACGGAACTCGATGATCTCGGCCAGTTTGTCGGACTGGTTGAGACAGAGAGTGAAGGGAGCCGAGCGGTGTGTTTTCCCGTCGAACCCGAGGTTAATAAGGAATCCATGACTGATACTATTAGTTCGAGCCTGTTGCTTTTCACCCTGTTGAACCCTTTTCTGGTCATCGTCTACCTCGTCGATGTGGTTCAGAAGCTCGAAAAGCACCAATTTCGCCGGGTCCTGTTGCGGGCTGGAATGATTGCCACTGTGGTTTTCTGCATTTTCGCGGTTCTGGGGGATGCCGTTTTTGTCAGACTGATGCAGGTGGAATTCGCCTCATTCAAGATCTTCGGCGGGATCATCTTCATGCTGATCGGGATCCAGTTTGTCTTTAACGGTCCGAACGCCATCGAAATGTTGCGGGGAGAGTCGGAACATGTCGCCGGCGCCATTGCCATGCCGGTCCTGATCGGGCCGGGTACGATCAGCGCCAGCGTGGTTGTCGGCCAGAATCATCCACCACTTGTGGCCTGCCTTGCGGTGATTTTGGCCGTGATATCCTGCCTTGCCACCATCGTCCTGCTCAAATCTCTCCATGACCGGGTCCGCCCACGCCGAGAGGCACTGATCGAGCGTTATATCGAGATTGCCGGCCGGATCACCGCCCTGTATGTCGGTACCGTGGCGATTGAAATGATCATGGAGGGAGTGGGGAGCTGGCTGGATAAGTTCTAAAGGATCGGATCCAGGCTCTGCCACCATCAACCTTGAAGTTGTTCTTTCCATCCCCATCTCTGAGCCGGTATGATTTTTATAGCCCTTTACGGGGTCGTGACGGCTCGGGCGTTATGGTACAATCATCCTGAAATGATGATAATGCCGCCATGACCATGTCCTTGAATCCGTGGCGGCAGCCCGTCGATATAGCATCGGGATGATCAACACCGTCCCCTCCCGGCGTCTGAGTTGTTTTCGGGCACTCACTGATTCAGGATGGGGTTCAGGGCTTTTCAGGAAACGGCGGCGTTGATGAATCCGCCGCCGGTGCATTTCCAGGGGTATATCTTCCCGATGCAGAATATAACTTTCATATTTGCAATTCTCCTCGCCGCTGGTTTTCTCGCGGCCAAGCTGGCCCAGCTTATTCGCCTGCCTTCGGTAACCGGCTATATCTGTGCCGGTTTTCTGCTCGGACCGGCCGGTTTTAATTTGATCGGCAAGGAGATAATGGCCGAACAGCTGGACCATTTTATCCAGATCGCCCTGATGCTGATCGCCCTCGGTATCGGTGAGCATCTGGAAATCAAGCGGATGCGGGAAAATGCCAGGTTTCTGATCGCCTTCAGCCTGGGTGAAATTATCGGCACCATGTTCCTGGTGATCTGCGGACTGCTCCTGCTCGACCATTATTTCAGTCTGGAGAGTCTTAATCTCCCGGGTGGCGAGGTGCTGGTTCTCATTATGTTTCTCGGTACGATCTCCATTGCCACCGCTCCCGCCTCTACCCTGCATGTTTTGCGGGAAGCCAGGGCGGTCGGTCCCCTTACCACGACTATCCTCCAGGTCGTGGCGATTAACAATGGAATCGCCATTATCATGTTCGGTTTTGCCCGGGCCATTGCCCGCGGTCTTGCCGGGGCCGCGCCGGAATCTTTCGCGAGTGCCGCAATCAACAGCCTGCTTGTTATTTTCCTGTCGCTGGCGATCGGCGTAATCACCGGTCTGCTGATCGATGCCTTCATGCATCGGCTTCGCAAGCCCGCCGAGATGCTGATCAGCGGTCTGGCCTTGTTGCTTTTCGGCGTGGAGACGGCCCGGATCCTCGACCTTTCCCCGTTGCTGGTCGGCATGGCGGTAGG
>JBHEOZ010000003.1:0-6412 GCA_046260555.1 Desulfurivibrionaceae bacterium | reverse complement strand
GCGGTTTTATCGTTCAGGCCCCGCCCGCGATTCGCCATTACCTGGGCCTGGCTTTGGTGCCCCAGGCGGGGATTGCCATCGGTCTTGTCTTTCTGGTCAGCAGCGATCCAACCATCAGTGTTTATGGCGGGATTCTTACCCCGATTGTCCTGGCCGGGGTTTTTCTGGCTGAACTGGTGGGGCCTCCCGCCGCCAAATTCGCTCTGCGGAAAGCAGGTGAAACGACCGAAGATGAGTTCGACGGCACAATGGATTACCAGGGGGAAAATTTTACCGAGGGGCAGCTGGTGCCCTGGACCTGGGAAAAACTGAAGCCTACAGTGCCGCCCCGCGGAGTGGTGATCTTCGGGGCCTCGCATCATAAGACCGTAGTAGGCCTGGCCCGGCTGGCCACTCTATTGGCCCACCATTATCAAGCCGCACCTCTGGCGATAAATGTCATGCCCCCGGGCCTGATCCCGCCATCAGATAAAAATTCGGTTTCCATAAATCCGTTGTTCGCGATGGCCGGGAAAGAGGTGGCGGACCTGGGCTATCATCTGCAGGCGGTAACCATTGAATCCGACAGCGTGGTTGAAGGGCTGGTCGAATGCGCCAGATGCCATGAGGGCCTGGCCCTGATCCTCGGTTACCCGCAAAGACACGGCCCCCAGGAGTTCAAGAAGGTGCTTGAGGAGGTAGTTAATCGGGCGCCCTGTCCGGTGATTCTGGTCCGGCTGATCGGCATTTTCCATACGGAACGGATTTTGGTACCGATTATTCATTCCCGTCATCTTGAAACCATCGTGGCGCCTCTTCGAGCCCTGGCCCAGGTGGGTCGGCACCGGATCACCCTGCTGAGGTTGCTGCCGCCCGATATTTCCAGGGACGAATCAGGTGAACAGGAGAAGAGATTACATGCATGGGCCGCTGCCAACGACCTGCCCTTCGTCCGTTGCCTGGCGAGGGCTACCGAAACGCGCCTGGAAACCATTCTCGGGGAAGCGGCCCAACACGATCTGATCCTGATGGCCGGGGCGGAGGAGTACTCTCTGCCCAAAAAACTGTTCGGCTCGCTGGCCGACGATGTCGCCAATCGATGCGCGCGGCCGATGTTAATCGTTTATGGTTCTTCGGCAACTAATAAGTAATTTTCGATAAGAGAGTTGGGGTGCTGGTTGTTCGGTAATGATTCCGGACGGGAATTTAATCTGTTCCGCCGAGCTGGCTGGCTGATTATCCCGGCGCGCTGCTTTTTAGTATTGCATCTTGCCGATGAGCTGGTATTTTACCCGGACATTTGCGGCCATACCTTGCCAAAGCTGCCTTCAGAAGGCATGCCGCACCTTTAAAAACGCCTGTTTTCAGGGCGGCACCCGACTGAAAAAGTGAACCAGGAGACGTCGATGGATTACCGGGCAACGCTCAACCTGCCCCAGACCGAATTCAAGATGAAGGCCAATCTGGCCCAGCGCGAACCGGAATTCTTGAAGAAATGGGACAGGGAAAAACTATACGAAAAGTTGCTGGAAGCGGCCGCCGGCCGTCCCGCCTACGTCCTTCACGACGGCCCGCCCTATGCCAACGGCCATCTCCATATGGGCCATGCCCTTAATAAGATCTTGAAGGATATTATCCTGCGCTCCAAGCGGATGAGCGGCTATAACTGTGCCTTCGTGCCGGGCTGGGACTGCCATGGCCTGCCCATCGAGCTTAATGTCGACAAGGAACTCGGCGCCAAGAAGAAGGAGATCAGCAAGCTTGCTTTCCGGAAGGCCTGCCGCAAGTATGCCGGCAAGTGGATCAAGACCCAGAAGGAAGAGTTCAAGCGCCTGGGCATCCTGGGGGACTGGGACAATCCCTACCTGACCATCAACCACTCCTACGAGGCGGCCACGGCCCGGGAGTTTAACAGGTTCCTGATGTCCGGGGCGGTGGTGCGCAGCAAAAAGCCGGTGCACTGGTGCCCCTCCTGCAAGACCGCCCTGGCCGAGGCCGAGGTCGAATACGCCGATCACACCTCCGACTCGATCTATGTGAAGTTTCCCCTGGTCGGCGATATAAACGATCTGATTCCCGGCGCGGGGGATCACCAGGTCTCGGCGGTGATCTGGACCACCACCCCCTGGACCCTGCCCGCCAACCTGGCGGTGGCCTTTCATCCCGATTTCGCCTACGCGGCAGTCAGGGTCGGCGACGAGATCTGGATTATGGCCGAGGCTCTGGTCGAAAAGGCCTTTGCCGAATTCGAAATTACCGACTACGAGATCCTGAATACCTTTTCGGCCAAGGGGCTGGAAGGGCGCAAGTGCCGTCATCCCTTTCTGGACCGGGATTCGCTGATCGTTCTGGCCGACTATGTGACCCTGGAAACCGGGACCGGCTGTGTCCATACCGCCCCCGGCCACGGCCGCGAGGATTATCTGACCGGCCTGAACTACGGTCTGGAAATCCTCTCGCCGGTCGACAACCGCGGGGTCTTTACCAGTGAGGCCGGTCCCTATGCCGATCTTTTCTATAAAAAAGCCAATCCGGTGATCTGCGAGGATCTGCAAAAAAGCGGTCACCTGATCAAACACAGCAGTTTCTCCCACAGCTATCCCCATTGCTGGCGCTGCAAGAAGCCGGTGATCTTCCGGGCCACCGAACAGTGGTTTATCGCCATGGATAAAAATAGCTTGCGCGAGCGGGCCCTCAAGGCGATCCGCGAGGTGACCTGGGTGCCGAAATGGGGCATGGAGCGGATCTACGGCATGGTCGAGACCAGGCCGGACTGGTGTCTGTCCCGGCAGCGGGCCTGGGGCGTACCGATTACCGCGATCATCTGCCGGGATTGCGGGGCGGTCGCCAACGACGACGAGGTCAATTGCCGGATCGACGAGTTGTTCCTGAAGGAGGGGGCCGATGCCTGGTTTTCCCATGAGCTCGGTGATTTCCTCGGCGCCGGCGCGACCTGCCGGGAGTGCGGCTCGAATAATTTCGAAAAGGAAGAGGATATCCTCGATGTCTGGTTCGATTCGGGGACCAGCCATGCCGCGGTTTTAGAGCTCCGCGACGAGCTCTCTTCACCGGCCGATCTTTATCTCGAAGGCAGCGACCAGCATCGCGGCTGGTTCCAGAGTTCGCTTTTGGCCTCGGTCGGTACCCGGAACCGCCCGCCCTACAAGGCCGTGCTGACCCACGGTTTCGTGGTTGACGAGAATGGCCGGAAGATGTCGAAAAGCGTCGGCAACGTCATCGCCCCGGATAAGATCATCAAGCAGTACGGCGCCGAGATTCTTCGCCTCTGGGTGGCCTCGGAAGACTACCGGGACGACATCAAAATTTCCGATAACATCGTCCGGCAGCTTTCCGACGCCTACCGCAAGATCAGGAATACCCTGCGCTACCTGCTCGGCAATATCAATGATTTCGAGCCGGACCGGGACGGGGTTGCCTACGAGGATCTTGGCGAGATCGACCAGTGGGCCCTCTCCCGCTTGGAAAACCTGAAGGAAAAGGTGCGGGACTCCTACGATACTTTCGAATTTCACGCCATTTTTCACAGCCTGCTCAATTTCTGCACGGTGACCATGAGCGCCTTCTACCTCGATGTCATCAAAGACCGGCTCTACGCCTCGGCCCCGGATTCTCAGGCCAGGCGGGGCGCTCAGACCGTGCTCTACGAATTAGCGGACACCCTGGTGCGTCTGATGGCGCCGGTTATGACCTTTACGGCAACCGAGGCCTGGGACCATCTGCCCGCCGCCGCCAACCGGGAGGAAGACGCAGCCCTGGCCGCCTTCCCGGCCCGGCACGAAAACCGGGTCAGGACCGAACTGGATGAAAAGTGGGAGAAGTTGATCGGGGTCCGGGGCGAGTTGACCAAGGTGCTTGAGCTGGCCCGGCAGAACAAGGTGATCGGCCACCCCCTCGAGGCCGAGGTGGATATCCGGGTTGGCGGGCAACTTGGCGATTTTATGGCGGAAAACTGGGAAATATTGAAGACGATCTGTATCGTTTCCGAACTGCACCGGGTTGATGAAATAGGACCTGAAGCCGTGGTCTCGGAAGAAATTCCCGAGCTCGCCGTTCTGGTCAGAGCGGCCCCCGGCAGCAAGTGCGAGCGCTGCTGGACCAGGGCCGACTCGGTCGGCGCCGCCGCGGAGCATCCGACCCTCTGCGGACGTTGCGTTCAGGTAGTGACCAGCCTATGAAATCTACTTCGCCCTGGAGCCCTGTTCTGATTGCGGCGGCGGTGGTCCTGCTCGATCAACTCACCAAGTGGTGGGTTCTCGCCACCTTCGAACTTTATGAGTCGGTGGAGGTTATTACCGGTTTTTTCGATCTGACCTTCGTGGTCAATACCGGGGCGGCTTTCGGAATGCTGGCCGGGGAGCAGAACCCGTGGCGCCAGCTTTTTTTCGTGGTTGTGACCCTGGTTGCCCTGGTTGTCCTCGCCACTGCTTTCCGGCAGTATCGGCGGGAGGGGCGAGTTTATATTGCGGCTATCGGACTGGTCGGCGGCGGGGCGCTTGGTAATCTTATCGACCGGCTTCGCTTCGGCCATGTGGTAGATTTTCTCGATTTCTATATAAAGGATTATCACTGGCCGGCCTTCAATGTAGCGGATTCGGCCATCAGCATCGGAGTCGTATTGTTTCTTTTCGCCGGTTTAATGGAGAGCGGTAAAAGGGATCAGCCGCCGGCCATGCCGGATGGCGGATGAATGACGAACTACAAAATGGTAAAGCAATTTTCCCCACGCAGCCGTCGCAGATAAACAAGTAATTACGGGGCGGGCTGCCCGATAGCTCTTCCCCTTCAGGATCTAGCAAGGAGTGATTTTAATGTCAAATAACAAGACGGCGTTTCTTTTTCCCGGGCAGGGTTCACAATTTATCGGCATGGGCAGGGCGTTTATCGACAACGATCAGCAGGCCCGCACCCTGATGAATATGGCCGGGGAGATCAGCGGCTATCCCGTCGAGAAATTATGCCTGGAAGGGCCGATGGAGGAGTTGACTCGTACCGCCCACCTGCAGCCGGCCATTACCGTCTTGAATCTGATCTGTCTGGCTGCCTTGAAGAACGCGGGAATAACTCCGGATTTTGTCGCCGGCCACAGCCTCGGCGAATACGCGGCCCTCTGCGGCGCCGGGGTGTTGAGTCCGGAAGACACCCTGCGCCTGGTTACCGAGCGGGGCAGGCTGATGGAAAGGGAGGCCGATCGCAATCCCGGGGTGATGCAGGCCATCCTCGGGCTGACTATTGCCGAGGTTATGGATATTATCGCCCGGGTAAGTGATAAGGGCGTGATCACTGCGGCAAACCATAATTCCGAGAAACAGATTGTTATCTCCGGAGAAGCGGCCCCGCTGGAAGAGGCGGCGGCCCTGGTCGCCGAGCGGGGCGGCAAGGCGATACCCTTGCCGGTCAGCGGCGCCTGGCACAGCGATCTGGTTTCCGGCGCCGTCGAGGATTTTTCGGCATATATGGCCACGGTTGATTTCGGGAGTCCGCAAGTCGAGATTCTGTTTAACGTGACGGCGGCCGAAGAGCGGGACCCCGCGATGATCCGCTCGATAATGGCGCGGCAGATCGCCTCGACGGTCAGGTGGTACGAGATCATCAACAACCTGCTGGCCCGGGGAGTGCGGACCTTTGTCGAGGTCGGCCCGAAAAAGGTCCTCTCCGGTCTGGCCAAAAAGATTATTCCGGCCGACCGCGAGTGCCGAATATTACAGGTCGACACCCCCGAAGCCGTCCGGTTGTGCAAAAGGGAGTTGACCTCGGCAAAGCGGTGACGGCGGCAGCGTTAATCTCCCTTGACATGAATCCCTTATCCAGGTATCTTTGCGAGATTTTCCTGAGAAAAGTAATATCATTGTGAAAACTCGGGACAGTCCAGCTTGACAAGCGATAAATCAATCAGTTAAGTGGTGCGGACCGGCTCGCCGGCTTTTTGCGGGACCGATCCAATTAATACTTTAATACTTGAAGGATTTGCGCTCGATCGGGCGCGCCTTCCGTTTCTATTGGCTGAATACTGAAATGTTCGAAAACTTATCCGACCGGCTCAATTCCACCTTAAAAAAGCTTCGCGGCCACGGCAAACTGACCGACAGCAATATTAAGGAGGCGATGGATGAGGTTCGTCTCGCTTTGCTGGAGGCGGACGTCAACTACCAGGTCGTCAAGGATTTTATCGCCACGGTCTCCGAGAAGGCGGTTGGCAGCGAGGTCCTGTCCAGTCTGGCCCCCGGCCAACAGGTCGTGAAAATCGTCCACCAACAGCTGATCGAACTGCTGGGGGGAACCACCGAGGGCCTTGACCTCAAAGGCCCCCAGCCGGCCGTTATCATGCTGGTCGGCCTTCAGGGTTCCGGTAAAACGACCACCTCGGCGAAGCTCGCCCGTTTTCTGCAGAAACAGGGGCGGCGCCCCTATCTGG
>JBHEOZ010000299.1:0-2147 GCA_046260555.1 Desulfurivibrionaceae bacterium | reverse complement strand
TCCCTTGGGAACAAACTTTTCACGTCTGAAACTCACGCAACCGTTGCCGCCGTCACCAGCCTTTACATAGAACTTGGCTTCATCGACAAATGCCATAACAGTAACCAACGTTTATTGCGGTTATTTCTTTACGGCCCCTAAACTGCTTCTGCGGGATAAACGCTGACCCTTTTGCGATCGCGGCCGAAGTCCTCGTACTTGACGACACCGTCCACTTTGGCAAAAAGGGTATAATCGCGGCCGAGCCCGACATTGGTGCCGGGATGGATCTTGGTGCCGAGCTGGCGAACCAGAATATTACCGGCCCTGACCACCTGCCCGCCAAATCTTTTAACTCCGCGCCGCTGCCCGGCACTATCGCGGCCGTTCCTTGAACTGCCGCCCGCTTTTTTATGAGCCATATCAGAACCTCTACCCTGTTAAGAAAATATTCAATAAACCAAGAAAACAGCCCGGCCAATGCTCAGGAGTTGATTCCCTCGATTCGCAAAGCGGTGTACTGCTGCCGGTGGCCGCGCTTGACTTCATAGCCTTTCCGACGTTTCTTCTTGTAAACCAGCACCTTCTTGGCCTTACCCTGCTCCACGATGGTTGCGGAAACCTTGGCTCCCTCAACCTGGGGTTGACCGATCTTGACGTTTTCGCCATCGGCAACCATCAGCACATCGTCAAGCTCCACGGTCTCGCCGACCTCTCCGGCCAGAGTCTCGACCCGAAGCTGATCTCCCTGCGCCACCTGATACTGTTTTCCGCCTGTACGGACAATAGCGTACATAATATCCTCCACCATCAGAAAAATTCCAATCAAATATCTATGTTACGATCAGTTCAGCTGACCGTCTAAATCGAGACAGCAAATGTATGCACCCATAACCGTATGGGCTGATTGCGAAACAGTGATTAATAACAGAAAGCTATATTTTGTCAACTTAAAACAATGAAGTCAATCTTCTTTATTAATCATCCGGCCAACGGGTTTCCGCTCGGTCTTGATGGGCAGATGATCACAGTTACCGTCAATGCGGGGCTTCGGCCCGGGTGCTGTCCAGGCGAAGCTGGATAAGAGCCCCCTGCCCGGCATGGGAACAGGCCGGTAACTAGGCGGACTCGGGGCCCGGTTTTCGCTTACCCTATTTCTGATCCCAGACGATTTCATACTTCTCGATATGCAAATCGCCGTTCGGGACCACGGTGATCCTTTTATCGATCCCATCCTCAAGCTCATGGACGGTTGAGGACTCCTCCCTGAGCATAATGGCCGCAACCTGGGGATTGACGCTGACCGTGACGTTATTGCCGCTCATCTTGCCGGCCTTGACCATGATCTTGCGCAAAATCTCGTAACAAACGGTGCGGCGCGACTTGATGATCCCGTCGCCGTGGCAATAGTGGCAGGGTTCGCAGAGAATGCTGGCCAGGTTTTCGGAGCTTCTTTTCCTGGTCATCTGAACCAGACCGAATTCGGAGACCTTGAGAATATTGGAGCGGCTCTTATCCTTCTTCACCGCTTCCTTCAAGGCACGGACCAGTTCGTCGCGATGACTCTCTTCCTCCATATCGATAAAATCGATGATAATTATGCCGCCGATATTTCTGAGCCGCAACTGATAGGCGATCTCCCGGACCGCTTCCATATTGGTCTTGAAAATCGTGTCTTCCAGATCGTTTTTCCCGACAAAACGGCCGGTATTGACATCAACCACCGAAAGCGCTTCAGTGGTCTCGATGATTATATAACCGCCGCAGCGGAGCCAGATTTTTTTATCCAGAGCCCGGTTGATGTCCATCTCGATCCCGTAGGCATCGAAAACCGGAGTCTTTTCATCATAAAGGCCGACCCTTGACTGAAGGTGCGGGGCAAAGGTCTCGACAAACTTCAGGATGCGTTCATATACCCGCCGGTCATCAACGATCAACCGGTCGACATCCGCCGAAAAGATATCGCGCACGGTCCGCAAGGTAATGTCAAGATCCTCGTAGACCAGGCTCGGCACCTTGGCCTGGGCCGCAATGTCCCGGATCTCGTCCCAGAGGTGGAGCAGAAACTCCATATCGGCCTCAAGATCGTGCTGGGAAGCGTTTTCGCCGGCGGTCCTGACAATAAAGCCGGTACCGGCGGGGCGCAGATCCTCAATAATCTTTTTCAG
>JBHEOZ010000298.1:0-2151 GCA_046260555.1 Desulfurivibrionaceae bacterium | reverse complement strand
TTTTCGAGCCTTCTTATACGGCTCCTTATGCCGTCTTGGCGTACTGAATGGTCATGTTATTCTTTGACAACGGCTTACCGGGTGGTGGAGATGCAATCCTTCATCCTGAACCGAATCAACAACGGCTGAAGACTCCGGAACAAATAAGAATTTCAACCCTTTCGGCTTTTCAGTTGCCACCCCTTCCCTCCGCAACCGATGGAAACACACACAAATTAACAAACTTCATCCTCGAAGGGGTGGCAACTTTTTATGGGTGCCCCTAATGGCTGCGTCAACTGAATTATCAAAGAGCGTTATCACTGCCGGAAACCGGCTTTTTCCGTTGCCGCCGCCAGAATCCACCATCAAGTGAGACGGCCGCAGATGCGCGAAAGCAACGATGTTGATAATACTAATGGTATATCAACGAGTTGCTGACAAAGCAGATGCGGTTGTATCGCTTGACCCAACGGGCCAAAATGGCTGGTCCGGGTGAGCATCAACAACCGGAATTACTCCGTCATGTATTGGAAATGCTGATATCTTTCCTGGTTACGCCATTTTGGTGGTGGATTCTGGGCCGGTCTACACCTTGACATTATGCCGTAAAAATTCTACGATAATCACATCGATCATCAAAAAGGAGAATACAATGCAGGCGACCATATCGAAAAAATATCAGATAGTCATTCCCAAACCTCTCAGAGAACATCTTCATCTCAAACCGCAACAGAAACTGACAATACTGGAAAAGGATAAAATGCTCATTCTTGTGCCCCAGGCCTCTCTTGATGAGTTGCGCGGCATAGCCGCCGGCGCCAAAACCGATGGCTTCCGGGAAAAAGAGGACCGCCTCTGATGATTATTGTTGATTCCTGCGGCTGGCTGGAATGGTTCACGGACGGCACACTGGCCGACAGCTACAAAAAGTATCTCGCGGATGCGGACAACCTCCTGGTGCCTGCCATCGTTTTCTACGAAGTCTATAAAGTCCTCAAGCGGGAGGCCGGCGAAGAAAAGGCGCTGCTAGCCGCCGGATACATGAGGAACTCCCGGCTGATTCCGTTTGACGATACGCTTGCGCTCGCTGCCGCGGATATCGCCCTGCGAAAAAACCTCGCCATGGCTGACGCCATCATTGTGGCGGTATCTCAAGCACATAATTGCAGGATCGTCTCTTCGGATGCCGACCTGAAAGATCTCGACAACGTGGATTATATCCAGAAAACATAAAACCCTTACCTCACCGCCTCATACCGTTACTTGCTGCTAATGAGCTATTTTCAAAATTAGAAAGATGGTAAGTAACGCCCCGCAACACGAGCTGAATTATGCAAGAGCTATCACGGCCCGTTCTTCACCCCAACGTGCTCATTCATAATACGTAGTTCGGTATTATGTCCCGGGGGGGGGAGCTTCACATAAGAAATGATCCGGACACTCGCGATCGGGCCTTCCCAGAGAGCTTCCGATCTCCCGCCTTCCCGCCTTGGCCCCGTACCTCAATACCCTTTCGGCCAGAACCCTCTCCGGCGGAAACGGTTCGTAGGTCGCCGGGTCACGCTCCAGGCCCTGGAGGTGGAGACCGGTCTCGCAGGCGAAGATGTCGGCGCCGATGATCGGCTGATGGGGCTGAATCTCGCGGCCGGTCGTTTCGGCGACTATTCGACTGAGAGCGGGGATTTCGCTGAGGTTATAGTGGTGCCGGCGGCGCAGGCAAAGATAGGCGGCGACCTCTTCCAGACGGGCATTACCGGCCCTTTCCCCGAGTCCTAGAATCGTGGTGTCGACCCAGTCGGCGCCGCCGTCCATGGCGGCTATGGAGTTGGCGGTGGCCATGCCGAAGTCGTTATGCATATGAACCGCGATCTCGATATCGAATTGCCCTTTCAGTTCCCTGACCAGGGCTGCCGTTTGATTGGGACCGGCAATCCCCACCGTATCGGCCAACCGGATGCGGCCGGCGCCGCTTCGCCGCGCAAGGCCTATAATCTTGCGCAGAAATTCGGGGTCGGCCCGGGTCGCGTCCTCCAGACCGAGGGAAACGAGGGGGACCCCCAGTTCCAGGGCAGAGTGGATCGATTTTTCGACTCTTTCGATTATCCAGGCTCGGGACTTGCCGAGCTTCTTGTCGATATGGAGCTCGGAGACCGGAATGGATAGGGATAA
>JBHEOZ010000297.1:0-2167 GCA_046260555.1 Desulfurivibrionaceae bacterium | reverse complement strand
ATACAATCTCCGCCACGCCATCGACGTGGCCGCTCACCAGGTGCCCCCCGAGGCGGTCGCTCAATTTAAGCGCCCTTTCAAGATTAACCGTACCGCCGACCGCAACCCGGCCGAGATTGGTCCGCTTGAGACTCTCGGGAGAGACGTCCGCCATAAATCGGCGGCCGCTAATCTCTCTGGCCGTCAGGCAAACTCCGTTAATGGCGATGGACTCACCTTCGGCGGGGTCGGCAAAATCAAAATCGCCCTCGATCCCGAAGAGCAGACCGCCCCCCGCCGGCCGCTTCTCAAAAATCACGCCCCTGCCCTGAATAATCCCGGTAAACATAAAACTCCACTGGAAAATGTTAGTATTCGAACAAACCTTCAATCATTACATCGCAGCCGAGCCTTCTGGTCTTGACGATCCGCAAGCATTTCCCCTCGTCGATCCGGTCAATCCCCAGTTCGCCGACCACCGGCACCCCTTCGGAACCGATAAACATCGGGGCGATAAAGAGATTGGCTTCGTCGTACAACCCCTGACGGAGAAAGGCGGCATGGATAGTGCCGCCCCCTTCAACCAGCAGGCTGGTAATCCCGGCCCTGCCGAGTTCCCGAAGAACCGCGGTCAGCTCAAGGCCTCCGAGCGGGTCTTCAGCCACCCTTTTCACCACCGCGCCGGCCGCTTCCAACTGTGCGCGTTTGACGGAATCGGCGCCGGGTCCGCAGAATATCCAGGTCGGGGCGGCCGATTCCAGATGCAGCATCTGTGCCCGGGCGGAAAGTTGCAGGTTAGTGTCGAGCACCACCCGCAGGGGATCGCGGCCGGGACGCCCCGTCAATCTGGCGGTAAGGGCGGGATCATCGGCCAGGGCCGTGCCGGAACCGACCAGGATGGCATCCACCCGATCACGCAGGCGATGGACCTGGCGCCGGGAAGCATTACAGGTGACCCAGTTGGAGTGGCCGGAGCGCGTGGCAATCCGCCCGTCAACACTGAGACCGGCCTTCATGATCACCCAGGGGAGGCCGGTGGTGACGTGCTTGATAAAAGGTCTGTTCAACTGCCGGCATTGATCGGCGAGAACCCCGGAAGTCACCGATATTCCCTTGCCGGCAAGATAAGCATTGCCGCCGCCGCTGACAAGGGGATTGGGATCATTCATCCCGGTCACCACCCGCCTGACTCCGGCGGCATAAATCTTTTCGGTGCATGGAGGGGTTCTGCCCGTGTGATTGCAAGGCTCCAGGGTTACATAAATGGTAGCCCCGTTGGCGTCACGACCGGCCATGGCCAAGGCATTAACCTCGGCATGGGGCATCCCCGCCTTGCGGTGATATCCCTTGGCAATCAGAATTCCATTTTTGACCACAACCGCACCGACACAGGGATTCGGAGAGGTTTTGCCAAGCCCCTTTATGGCCTCCCGAATGGCGAGCCGCATAAACTTGAGGTCCTGATCGTCGCAGTCAGTCATCGATCAGTTTGAACGGCTAGACAAAAGGGGTGCGAGACGGAAGAACGAGATACATAATCCATTGATTTGTCTTTGGCCGACCAGGCCGCTTTTGAGTTTTGGCATCGCCGTCATTTTTTCTTATCGCGGTCCAGCATAATTTTCAATTCGGACATGAATTCGCTGAGGTCCTTGAACTGCCGGTACACCGAGGCGAAGCGCACGTAGGCAACTTCATCAAGCTTCCGCAGGCCCTCCATGATCCTCTCCCCGATCAGATCCACCGAAATCTCGCGCTCGCCAAGGCTTTGGAGCTCGATTTCCATGGCATCGACAAACTCCTCGATCTCGGCCATCCCGACCGGTCTTTTTTCGCACGCCTTCTTCAGGCCGGCAACAACTTTATGGCGGTCCCAAGGCTCGCGGCGGCCGTCCTTTTTGATCAGCATCGGCATGGTAACTTCCAGCCGTTCGTAGGTGGTAAAACGGCGGTTACAGACATCGCAGGAGCGGCGGCGCCTGGTAATCGTGTATTCCTTGTTGATCCGGGAATCGACCACCCGATTCTCCAGATGGCCGCAATATGGACATTTCATTTATTCACCATTTCCGGTTTCCGTTGGAAATCAATCGGCGGGGACAAGAAAAAAAGTAAGCGATCACAGGGCGCCGAATCTGCTGTGTTATCGGCCTGCTCATGTACACCAGTACACATCGCAGGCCGATGC
>JBHEOZ010000296.1:0-2169 GCA_046260555.1 Desulfurivibrionaceae bacterium | reverse complement strand
AACGAGTTGTCAACACAGCAGATGCGCCGTTATCGGACGTCCCGTAGGGCGGCGGGTGAATAGTTATTCCCGTCGCGAATTAAACATTTTTTACGTAATTACAGCCGCCTAATCTAATGAACCGTGCAAAGCCGTCACGGATTCAGGTTATAGAAAAGAGGTAAGTAAGACCTGGCCCGGCAGTTCTGGTTGAGTGCAGGGTTGGTGATCGTAGTTTATAAATATATGTTATTAAAGCCAATCTATAACAATTTCACCGGGTTGGCAAGACATGTTTACGAGAGGGATTATTTACGAATCCATCAAGTATTTGCCTGGCGCCAATGATTTTACCTTGACACTGTCGGGGGCTGACCGTAATTTTAACTTTATATCCTGAATCCGTAAATGTTCCGAGAACAGGCCAAAGGCAAGAACGCGGCGATACTTAAGGCATGTCAGCGAATTGCCGACCCGGCAAATGCCCGCAGGCGCACGACCTGAAAGGCGGCGGCGCTGATTTCTCCACCGTGACCACCGACAGACAAACCAGTAATTACAGGTACAGGTTTCCCGGGCCGGATGCCCAATAGCTGCACGGATACAGGAATCAAGAAAAATCAGCAAATTTCCTGATGTACCACGCCGTCCCCGCGGGGCACAGCCGGATCACACATGATCGGTTCGGAGTTTGAGAAAAAACCATACCGCCAAAACAGACGAGTTTATCGGAGGCACCACAAAATGCGCAGCGATTTAATGAAGAAAGGGCTGGAAAGAGCGCCGCACCGGTCCCTTTTAAAGGCCATCGGCTACACCGATGAAGAAATCCGTCGCCCCCTGATCGGGGTCGGACACGCCCATAACGAAATAATCCCCGGCCACGTCCATCTGGACAAGATTCTCGAGGCGGTAAAGACCGGAATCAGGATTGCGGGCGGCACCCCGATCGCCTTCGGCACCATCGGGGTCTGCGACGGCATCGCCATGAACCATCCCGGCATGAAATACTCCCTGGCCAGCCGGGAGATTATCGCCGATTCGGTGGAGATCATGGCCCAGGCCCATCCCTTTGACGCCATGGTTCTGATTCCCAACTGCGACAAGGTTACGCCGGGCATGCTGATGGCCATGCTGCGGGTCAACATCCCGGCCCTGATGGTCAGCGGCGGCCCGATGCTGACCGGGCGCTTCCAGGGTAAAGACGTCCATCTGGTCAGCGTCTTCGAAGGGGTGGGCAGGGTCAAGGCCAAAACGATGAGCGAGGAGGAGCTTTGCGAACTGGAAGACGCCGCCTGCCCCGGCTGCGGCTCCTGCGCCGGGATGTTCACCGCCAACTCGATGAACTGCCTGGCCGAGGCGATCGGCCTGGCCCTGCCCGGCAACGGCACGATCCCGGCGGTGGCCGCCGCCCGGATCCGCCTGGCCAAAACAGCCGGCATGGCGGTTATGAATCTCCTCGATAAACAGATCAAACCCCGGGATATCGCCACGGCCGCGGCCTTCGAGAACGCCATGGCCGTGGACATGGCCCTGGGCTGCTCGACCAATACCGTCCTGCATGTTCCGGCCATCGCCAAGGAGGCCGAGGTCGACCTGCCCCTGACCAGATTCAACGAGGTCAGCCTCAAGACCCCCCATATCTGCAGCCTGATCCCCGGCGGCCCCCACAGCCTCCAGCAGCTCGACGAGGCGGGCGGGGTGCCGGCGGTCATGCGTGAGCTGATCTCATCGGAAGGCGGCCTCAATCTGGAGGTAATGACCGCGACCGGCAAATCCCTGCAGGAGAATCTGGCCCAGGCAGCGGTTCGGGACAGTGAAGTGATCAGACCGGTTACCAATCCTTATCACAAAGAGGGCGGCATCGCCGTCCTTTACGGCAACCTCGCCCCGGATGGGGCGGTGGTCAAGCAGTCGGCGGTAGTCGCCGAAATGCTGGTCCACAGCGGTCCGGCCCGGGTCTTCGATTCCGAGGAGGAGGCCCAGAACGCCATTCTCGGCGGCGGGATCAAGAGCGGCGACGTGGTGGTCATCCGCTATTGCGGACCCAGGGGCGGCCCCGGCATGCCGGAGATGTTGACCCCGACGTCTGCCATCATGGGCGCGGGACTCGGGTCCGACGTGGCATTGATCACCGATGGCCGCTTTTCCGGTGGTTCGCACGGCTTCATCATCGGTCATGTCGTGCCC
>JBHEOZ010000295.1:445-2178 GCA_046260555.1 Desulfurivibrionaceae bacterium | reverse complement strand
ACAAGATTTCTCACATGCGTTCGAAATGACAGCGTTTTGTGAACTCATCAATTTTGATGTTTTCGTATTAAAGTCGGAAACCCTTCGACAGGCTCAGGGTGAGCGAATTAACTCATTGATTTAACGCTCGTGCTGAGCTTGTCGAAGTGCGCTTCATTAATCTAATCCGCAAATCTAATCCGCATCTAATTTAAGCACTGTGCAATAACATCAACGGAGAACGATATGATAAAAGTAAGCAGTCAACCCTTGCGGGCCCTGGGGGGTGTTTCGATCTATCTGGAAGAGGTTTTTTCCCTTGGAGACTTCTCGGGGAAAGCTGATGAAAAACTGCTTTTCTATCTACCCGCGGCTTCCCGGGGCAAAGGGAGGAGCAAACCCGTCAGGTTTTTAGTGGTCGGCCTCGGCAGTGAAAACCCCGATCTGGAACTTTTCCGGAAGAGCGGCGGGGAGATCGCCAAGGCGGTTGCCAGGCTCAAGGTGGGCAAAATGCGGATCCAGATGTTCGAGGAGGGCGGGGTGCCCCTCGCGGAAAGCGCCAAAGCGCTGGCCGAGGGCCTGGTCCTCGGGACCTACCGTTTTGACAAGTATAAAGGAAAAGAGAGTATAAATGGCGAGAAACCGAAGGGCATAAAAGAGATCATCATCCATTCCTCCCGGGCCCAGGCTCTGAAAAAAGTCGTCGCCCACGGCGAATTAGCCGCCCTGGCGGTTTGCGCGGCCCGGGATATGGCCAATGAGCCCGGCAATTTCTGGACTCCTTCCGATTTTGCCCGAATGGGCCACGAGTTGGCCGAAAAACATGGGCTCGACTGTAAAATTCTGGAAAAGGCGGCCATGAAGAAAATGGGGATGGGCGGCATCGTCGCCGTAACCCAAGGTTCCGCCCAACCACCCAAAATGGTGGTTCTCGAATATCGAAGTTCCGACAGGAAGGCGCCGACCCTGTTGCTGGTCGGCAAGGGAATAACCTTCGATTCCGGGGGGATCTCCCTTAAGCCGGGGGCCGGCATGGAGGACATGAAGTATGACATGTGCGGCGGCGCCGCGGTCATGGCGGTTATGCAGGCTGTCGCCGAACTGAAACCGGGCGGCGTCAACGTGGTGGGTATTGTCCCGGCCACCGAGAATCTGCCCGGTTCGGAAGCCTTGAAACCGGGCGATGTGGTCACCCATTATAACGGGAAAACCGTGGAAGTGATCAATACCGACGCCGAAGGCAGGTTGATTCTGGCCGATGCCCTTGCCTACGGCGTGGATAAATTCAAACCGACCGCCGTGGTCGACATCGCCACCCTGACCGGGGCGGCAATTATCGGCCTCGGCCACCATCGCACCGGGTTACTCAGTAATGACGACAAGCTGGCCGAGAGACTGCTGGCCATCGGCGATAACTGTGGGGAGCCTTGCTGGCGGTTACCCCTGGGAGAGGATTATAAAAAGCAGTTGAAATCCGAAATCGCCGATCTCAAAAATATCGGGGGCAGGGAGGCCGGGACCATTACCGCGGCCATCTTCCTGCAGCAGTTCGTGGGGGATACCCGCTGGGCCCATCTCGATATTGCCGGCACCGCCTGGAACTTTACCGAAAAATCCTATATCCCCAAGGGACCATCCGGGGTCGGGGTCCGGACTTTGCTCGAACTGGTAATGAACTGGGAATGAACTGGGAATGAACTGGGAATAAGGTAACCGTTCAGCAGCACCACATCTTCGGACGATCAGCCCGGCTT
>JBHEOZ010000295.1:0-435 GCA_046260555.1 Desulfurivibrionaceae bacterium | reverse complement strand
GTTTTGGTTACTTTGGCGACTGCCCCGGGGAACGGTTACGGAATAAGTGGTGACTGCACAAATAAGCCTAGCGCTTAAGGCCGCACCGCCCGCACATAACCCCTGGCAGCCGGTTGATATCCCCTGGTAATCTCGCAGAACTCACCATCATCTTTCCAGCCCCCGCTGAAGCCGATGCCATCCTTATCGGCGGACCAGTAGTCGCCTTCGATCCGGATTCCATACTCCCCGGCGTCGGCATCACCGAAATCGAAGACAAAATAGAAATCAAGCAATTCCTCCCTGGTCGGCAATCGCCAGTCGGTATAACCGCCTAGTTCAAGTTCTTCCACATAACGATCAGCCTCCTCCCGGGACGAGAACAGGGAACTTCGGTGCTTCTGCCACATCAGCGGCGAGGAACTCACTACAATAATCCCGTCATCGGTTTCGGTC
>JBHEOZ010000294.1:0-2187 GCA_046260555.1 Desulfurivibrionaceae bacterium | reverse complement strand
TATTGATGATTCCGACCCTGTTCGGGATTATGCTGATTACCTTCACCGTCACCCAGTTTGTCCCGGGCGGCCCGGTTGAAAGGCTTATTTCCCAGATCGAGGGACACTCGGTCGGCGGCGAGGTCCGGGGGGGCGGAACCGGGCTTTATCAGGGCAACAGAGGATTGGACCAGGAAAAGATCGAGCAGCTCAGGGCGTTGTACGGTTTCGACAAGCCGCCGGTAGAGCGGTTTCTGAGCATGATGAAAAACTATCTGCTTTTCGATTTCGGGGAGAGTTACAACCACCATAAAAGCGTGGTGAAGCTGGTTATCGAAAAACTGCCGGTCTCGATGTCCCTCGGTCTCTGGTCCTTTTTAATCGTCTATCTGACCTGCATCCCCCTGGGCATCAAAAAAGCGGTCAGGGACGGCTCCAAATTCGATGTGATCTCCACCTCGGCAATTCTGGTCGGTTACGCGATTCCCGGTTTCGTCCTCGCCATCGTCCTGATCGTCCTGTTCGGCGGCGGCAGCTTCTGGAATATCTTTCCCCTCCGCGGCCTGACCTCCGACAACTGGTCGGAACTGGGTCTTTTCGCCAAGGTTCTCGATTATCTCTGGCATATGGTCCTGCCGATCGTCTCGATTACCCTGGGCAGCCTGGCGGTGATGACCCTGTTGACCAAGAACAGTTTTCTCGAAGAGATCCGCAAGCAGTATGTCCTGACCGCCCGGGCCAAGGGGCTCGGCGAGAACCAGCTCCTCTACCGCCATGTCTTCCGAAACGCCATCATCCCGATCATTACCGGTTTCCCCGGTTCGTTTGTCGCCGCTTTTTTCACCGGCAGCCTGCTCATCGAGACGATTTTCTCCCTGGACGGCCTGGGCCTGCTCGCCTACGATTCCATCATTCAGCGGGACTATCCGGTGGTCCTCGGCACCCTCTATTTCTTTACGATTATCGGCCTGATCTCCAGGCTCCTTTCGGACCTGAGCTACGTAGTTGTCGATCCCCGGATTACCTTCGAGAGCGTGGAGTCGCAATGAAGAAACAGCACCGGGGCATAATGCAGCGCCGCTGGGAGAAGTTCAAAACCAACCGCCGCGGCTACTGGAGCCTGATTATTTTCTCGATAATCTTTATTCTCAGCCTCTTTGCCGGCTTGCTCAGTAACGACAAGCCTTATATCATCCATTATGAAAACTCATATTATTTTCCGATCTTCGCGACCTATCCGGAAACCGTTTTCGGAGGGGTCTTCGAAACCGAGGCGGATTACCGCGACCCCTTCGTGCTCGAGAAGATCACCGAAAACGGCAACTGGGCCCTGTTTCCTCCCAACCGGCACAGTTACGACACCATCAATCTCGGCCTTAATCAAGCCGTCCCATCCCCTCCCAGCGAAGAGAACCTGCTGGGCACCGATGATCGGGGCCGCGATGTTCTGGCCCGCCTGATCTACGGCTTCAGGCTCTCGGTCCTGTTCGGCCTGGCCTTGACAACCATCGGCACCCTGCTGGGCATTGTCGCCGGGGCGGTCCAGGGCTATTTCGGCGGCCGCACCGATCTGTTTTTCCAGCGCTTCATCGAAATCTGGAGCGCCATGCCCGAGCTCTACCTGTTGATCATCTTCGCCGCCGTACTCAAACCGAGCATTGTCCTGCTCCTGATCCTGCTCTCCCTGTTCGGCTGGATGGGATTGTCGGATTACGTCCGGGCCGAATTTCTCAAGGGGCGCAATCTCGATTACGTAATGGCGGCCAAGGCCCTGGGGGTAAATAACGCGACCATCATGTACCGTCATCTCCTCCCGAACGGCATGACTCCGGTGATCACCTTTCTGCCCTTCCGGAGAGCCGGATTCTGGATAAGATATCCCTGACCGTCAACCCCGGCGAAACCGTGGCCCTGGCCGGTGAATCGGGATCGGGTAAATCGGTGACCGCCCTTTCCGTCCTTCGTCTCCTGGACCCCGATGCCGCCCGGATCTCGGGAAGTATCAGCCTGGACGGCCTGGAGCTGACCTCTCTGGGTGAACCGGCAATGCAGAAAATCCGGGGTAACCGGATCGCCATGATCTTCCAGGAGCCGATGACTTCCCTGAACCCGGTCTACTCCGTCGGCCATCAGCTCATCGAACCGCTGATGATCCATCAGAAGCTGGATCGTGAAACGGCCAGACGGCGGGCCATCGATCTTCTGGAC
>JBHEOZ010000293.1:0-2208 GCA_046260555.1 Desulfurivibrionaceae bacterium | reverse complement strand
CGCTTGAGCCGTAAACGGCGCCGCCACCAGCAACATAAGCCCCATTATCAGGGCAATAATCCTTTTCACCGCCAATCTCCCGTTGTTCTGTTTTTTAGTAAATAGTGTCCGGTCTTGCCTATCTCTCACGAAAACAAAAGAGTTTTTTAACTGCCGAAGATCGATATCACCAGCGCCGGTTATTGAAGTTTGACCTTAACCTGACTGCCGCTGATATTGATCACGGACAATTTTTGGCCGATAACGTCCCGGCCGTCGAGCATGTCGGCAAAGGCGTCGCCATTGCCCCGGTAGAGAACGGAAAGTTGCAGCCGGCCGTTGGCAAAATTCCGTTTTTGAACAGAAGAGACCTCAAGCCCCTTGATCAGATTCTGCACCGCTTTCTGGGTCTTGTAATCCGGGACATTGTCCACCGTTACTTCATAGGTCATGCCGTTATTGATCATGTCCTGAAAGGAAGAAACGATCTTCTCGAAAAGCTCTTCGTCCATGAGCTTGCGCGCCGCTTTTTCGGCGGCCTGGGTTTCGGCGGCTTCAAGGGCGATATGGGCGGCCGCGCCCCTGGCCGATTTGGAGGCGATTATCCGGGCATTCGAGCAATTGACCACCCTGGCGGTGATACTGGCCTGGCCCGAGATCATCCCCACATCACCTAAAAGTTTATTGTCCGCCGTACTCTTGACCACCTTGCCGACAATGACGTATTCGGCGCCGTTGACGGCGCCGAGCCGGGCGGCGGCGACGGGATCTCCTTCGGTCGCCTTGCGGATCAGTGCCTCGTCGCTGTCCATCAGGGCCGCCACCGCGGCCGCGTCGACCAGTTCGAATTCCTTTTCATTCAAATAATCGAGAATCGCGGTTTCGGCCGAGTTGCCGTTCTCCTCGCGAATCAAGACCATCATCCGCGGTTTGTCCATCGATTCCAGAAGGATTTTCAGGGCGACCAGATCCTCTTTGATCGCCGCCATCGAAACCACGGCGCTGATCTTGACCTGAAAGGTATCGCCCTCCCGGGATTCGCTCAGAACCTTGTAGCTTTTCACCGCCCCGACGGTCCTGGTCAGGACCATGTCTTTCCGGAGCATGAAATTTTCCACTTCGGTTTCGGAAATCAGCAAAGTGCCGATGCCGCTGCTGACCGCCTCGCGCTTGGCCTTGAGCAGGGCGTCGTCTTTCGAGATCCCGTAGCCCTCGGCCTCGACGGTGATATCGCCTTCCATGGCAAGAGCAAGGACCGGCATTGCCAGAAAACAGATCATGGCCGCAATTACGAAAATTCTTCTCTTCACTATATCCTCCCGCGCGTTTCCCATGATTAAATCATGGTAGATACAGATTAATGTCCCCTTACCGCGAATTTGTCAATAGACTCGATTAAACAAGGTCAATCGACAATGCTCGAAACCAGCCCCTGCCGGTTGAAGCCGATCTTGATCCGGTCGAAACGGCTCAGCCAGTACAGCCAGTCCCGGGCCTGCATGATATCCTTCGGATTGGCGAATTCGGGCGGATAGCCCATGGCGATCAGGACCCCTCTCCTGCTCATCCCCAGCATGGGACGCCCTTCATAGATGCCGTCCCGGTCCTGCTCGGAAAGGGATTCCACCTTTTGCCGCAGACCCTCGAGATCTTCGATAAAAAGGCGGTCCAGATGTTCCTTCAGGCTCACCGCCCGCCGGGTCCGGCCGGAAAACCAGTAACCCCATTCCCGTCCGCCTGCCGTTTCCCGGAAAGTCAGAAAATTCCGCTGAACCCGGACGATCCTGACCTCGGTTCCCCATGGGATCAGATGGCTGGGGGTTTGAAAGTTGGCCGAATAGATCTTTTTCCGGAACGGGTCACCATGGAGGTTATAGGCCAGATAGCAGGTCTTCCCCTCCATGCCGAGTAAGGCGGCGGCATCGGCCGGCATCGGGCCACTGGCTGAAAGGGCGGCCGCAAAGACCATGGCCGCAAAGAGCGTTACCGCCAATAAACCAAGAACCCTGTGCATCTTTCCGCCTCCTTCCCATTTGGGTGCCGACAGCCCGGATTATATTCGAGTGGATCACTTATGATGAACCCGCAAAAAGTCAAAAAATGCTGTCATTTCGAACGCATGTGAGAAATCTTTTTCCTGCCTGATACTTCAGTGGAGTGGGTATTCACACCGGTCGTAAAGAGGGTTGAGGTCAAAATCCGAGATCAAAAACAAAGTCGATTATAGAG
>JBHEOZ010000292.1:0-2256 GCA_046260555.1 Desulfurivibrionaceae bacterium | reverse complement strand
GAAAAAATCCAGGGAACGTACGGCGAGGGCGGCTCAGGCTCGGCCGGCGGTGCGCGGGAAGGCAATGACGTCCCGGATATTGGCCATACCGGTAACAAACTGCAAGAGCCTTTCAAAGCCCAGGCCGAAGCCGGCATGGGGAGCGGAGCCGTAACGCCGCAAGTCGAGGTACCATTGGTAAGCGGCCGGATCGATGTTTTGCGCGGCCATTCTCTTTTCCAGAACGTCGTAGCGATCTTCTCGTTGGCTGCCGCCGATTATCTCACCGATCGAGGGGAACAGGACATCCATTGCCGCGACCGTTTTTCCGTCATCGTTCAGGCGCATATAAAACGGTTTGATCGAAGCGGGGTAATCGGTCACCACCGTCGGTCCGCCGAAAATCCCCTCGCTTAAAAATCTTTCGTGCTCCGCCTGGAGATCGCTTCCCCAGGAGATCGGATACTCGAATTTTTCCCCCGACTTTTCCAGGATTTCCACGGCTTCGCTGTAAGTCGTTCGGGCAAAAGCCCGGCCGGTTACGGCTTCAAGCCGGGGGCGGAGACCCTTGTCGACGAATTTCGTGAACAGTTCCAGATCTTCGTGGCAATTATCGAGGACGTCGGCGATCAGAAATTTAAGAAATTTCTCGGCCAGGTCGATATCTTCCCGCAGGTCGCAGAAGGCCATTTCCGGCTCGACCATCCAGAATTCGGCGAGGTGGCGGCTGGTGTGTGAATTTTCGGCCCGGAAGGTGGGTCCGAAGGTATAGACCCGGCCGAGGGCCATGGCATAGGCCTCGGCTTCAAGCTGACCGCTGACCGTCAAGCCCGCCGGCCGGCCGAAGAAATAGGGGGCGCAGGCCGGCTCGCCCTCTCCCGCACCGGGGGTGGTGACGATGAACATCTCCCCGGCCCCTTCGCAATCGCTGGTGCTGATTACCGGGGTGTGGATCTGCACGAAGTCCTCTTCCTCGAAAAAGCGGTTAACCGCGGTGACGAGCCGGCCGCGGATCCGCATGACCGCCCCGATGCTGTTGGTCCGCGGCCGCAGGTGGGGAATGTCCCGCAGGAATTCGAAGGAATGCCGCTTCTTCTGCAAGGGGTAGGATTCGGCCGGAGACCAGCCGTAAACCTCGACGCTTTCGGCCTGGAACTCGACATCCTGCCCCTTGGCTGGGGAGGCGGCCAGTTTTCCGGTAAAGCGGACCGCGCAGCCGGTGGTGAGTTTGCGGACTACATTCTCGAAATTCTCCATGCCGCTCTGGGCCACGACCTGTAAATTCTTGAGGCAGGAGCCGTCATTAATCTCGATGAAGGAGAGGTCCCTGGCATCCCGCCTGGTCCGGACCCAGCCCTTAACTTCCATAGCCTCAGCCGATGGCGCGGTTTTCAGGATTTTCTTGATAAGCATATGCCTTGCCGCCGTTTGCGATGAAACAAGCTGACTGGCTTATTCATCGATAGTTATAAAGCTGAGTTGAGTCCCGCAAGGCGGGACTCATACGAAACTTATGCCCTGTGGGTACAAAAAAAGCATGTTAAGCGCCCGGAAACACATTGGCCTTGCCCCCATGACCGATTCGCGGTATTTTTTAAACGATTCCGCTTCGCCATGGCCTGTTCCCATCCCGATATCAGAGCCGCTCATGGCTCCAGGTTCAATTTAATGATAATTATTGATTTGTCTCAATAACTTTCGTAACCGAGGTGATAAAAATGAAAGAACCGGCCCATCTCGATCCGGCAAACTGCGCCTTGCTGGTGGTGGATATCCAGGAACGGCTGATGCCGGTGATCAGCGGCGGGGAGGAAGTCACCAGGAATTCGGCCCTGTTGTTGAAAGCCGCCCGGGTCATGAAGATGCCGGTGGCGGCCACCACCCAATATGCTGCCCGGATTGGCGAACTGCTCCCGGCAATCAAGGCGGAGCTCGGCGAGGTGGTCCCCTTCGACAAGATGCAGTTTGACTGCTTTGCCGATCAGGTGATCAGGGCAAGGGTCAAGGAGTTGGGCCAAGGGGTCAATACCCTGATAATCTGCGGGGTTGAAACCCATATCTGCATCTATCAGTCGGTGCTTGGCGCTCTGCGGGTGGGTTACAAGGTATGGGTCCCCGCCGACGCGGTTTCCTCCAGATCGCCGCGCAACTACGAAACCGGTCTGGCCCGGATTCGGGAGCTGGGGGGAACGGTCGGCAGCACCGAGATGATCATCTATGACCTGCTCCACCGGGCCGGGACTCCGCAGTTTAAAGAGTTATTGCCATATCTTAAAT
>JBHEOZ010000291.1:0-2273 GCA_046260555.1 Desulfurivibrionaceae bacterium | reverse complement strand
ATTCTTTGACAACGGCTTAGGTGGGATGAGCGGGTTAATCACTTCCTGAATCCCATGTTCGTTTCAAGCTGGGCAGAAGCAACGAAGCAGGATGTCTCGGAATCACGCAATGAAAAAATCATGCTCTCTCGGTCTGTTGATGATCTTGCTCCTGACCCTGTCCGGTTGCAGCGGCGGTGGCGGTGATGACCGGCAGGTATTCGAGGCCCAAATCGTCAGCGACCAGGCGGCGGACGGCGATATCGCCTTTGATCCCGTCACCGGGGCCTACACCATCTCATCCGCTCCCCCTGTCCTGTTTTTCGGGATTTCCCCTCCGGAGGTTGACCCGAACTTAACGGAATTTCGCGCCTTTCTCGATTTCCCCCTCGACGGCTCGACCGGGGAAGATGTCTTGCCGGCGGTCGCGGGGATTCTTTCCGCCTCCCTGGAGGGCTTCGTCGGCGAGGTGAGTTTCGCCCCCCGGGTTCCCGCTCTGATCGATCTTGTCACCTATCCCGTGGACAGGCTGGGGGTGCCGGATTTCGATTCTCCCCCTATTCTGACTCAATCGGTGAATTTTTTCCCCGAGGATACGGGGGCTCTCGTGCGGATCGATATTACGCCCCTGATGCGGGAGGCGCAGCGGATCGGGCTTTCGGATCTGCAACTCCGCTTTCTCCTCGATTTCACCGTGGGCAGCGGGTTGGTCGCCATCGAAGATCGGCCCAACGTTCTCCTCACGGCGCCGCTGCTCACCGTGCTTTACGTGTTGTGATGCCGACGGAAAGCTAGAATTGTAGAGGAGGGGCTTAGGTGGGCTCTGGCTTGACATCTCGGCATTCTCATGCCCGGTATTTCATTTTCTGATTACCACTCAATTTCAGCCAGTGGCCCTTCGACAAGCTCAGGGTGAGCGGAAAATTACTGCTATGCGGAATTACTGCTATAACGATCATCCTGAGCCTGTCGAAGGATGGCCCAACTTATTCGTGCCACCGCTATCATCCTTTTTAAAACTAACAGCTCAACTTTCCGAGTTGGTTAATAGTTTGATTTCAGGATCTTTGTCGATGCCTGAGCATGGATTTTGGGTTAGCCTGTTAGGAATGAGGTGTAAGGTGTAAAAAAAATGGGATGTGGAAAGCATTTTCTCCTCACTCCTCACTCCTCACTCCTCACCAGACGGGCAACCACAGCGTGACCTATTGCGGGTCAATTATTGTTGAGCCACTCTCCGGGATCGACCCGGTAAAATCTCTGTAACTCCCGGTATAATTCGGGATGCTTTTTCTTTAAGGTTTGCGGTTTTTCGAAAAAGGTTTCGGTGGCGACGGCGAAGAACTCGGCGGGGTTGGTGGCCCCGTAGCGGTCGATAAGGCTCTTTTCGCCCTTTGCGACTTCGCGCTGGAGGAGCTCGTACTCCCTGGAGAAGACCCGCGACCAGGATGAGTAGGCCGAGCGGCTCGGCAGGAGCGGTGCGCCGTCGGCCCGGCCGTCCTGCTGGTCGAGCTGGTGGGCGAACTCGTGCATCGTTACGTTATGGCCGTCGGCGAAATTTACCGCCCCCTGCCTGACGCTGTCCCAGGCCAGGACCACGGCGCCGTGGTGCCATGACTCGCCGAGCCGGATCGAGGCTTCGCCCGGTTGCGGGTTCAGGTGGGGCCTGACGCCGACCACGTAGGTGGAGGGGTAGACCAGGATCGAATAGAGTTTCGGGTAGCAGTCGCAGCCGCGGTTCAGGAGGAGCAGGCAGGCCTGGGCGGCGATGGTCACCCTGATCTCGTCGGTCAGCTCCAGGCCGCCGCAGCCCTCGAAGGATTTTTCGCCGATGAAGATCCTGATCCGGTCGTGGAGCTGCTGCCGGAGGGCGGCCGGCAGGTGGCGGTAGGGGGGCAGATTCCTGACGAGGATCCGCGCCCACTCTTCCGGAAAGGTACCGCTGAGCAGCCTGCGCCGCCGCCGCGCCTTGATAACCCGGGCCAGGGTCTTCCAGATCCAGAAGCCCGCTCCGATAATGGTGAAGAAGATCAGAAGTTTCATCCAGCTAATCTCCTTGGAATCGCGGTTAATCTCATTTGTTCATTCCCCAATGAACGGCCGGCTAGGCCGCCGGTCTGCTCCCTTCGAAACACCAGCGGACCGCCTCCCGGTCGGCGGGGCTGACCCCGGCCCGGATCAGTTCCGCCTCCCAATCCCGGACCCCCGCTTCGACCTGGGCGATAATCTCCCGCGCTTCCGCCCGGTTCAGGCTGAATCTTTCGCACTGGCTGAGGAGGTTGGTCCGGCTGGCC
>JBHEOZ010000290.1:0-2290 GCA_046260555.1 Desulfurivibrionaceae bacterium | reverse complement strand
GGTTTTTAACGATTTCGCCATGGTCCCGGAAGACGAGCCCCTCGACCCCGTGCAGAGAGCGCTCTTCGCCGAGGCGCTCCAGAAGCTCCTGCATGGTCAGCTCACCTTCGCCGGTGACCACCGCATCGATATCCGGGCAATCCGCCAGACATTTCTCCTGCACCGCCACAGCATAGGGCCCGCCGACCGCCACGAAAATCCGGCGATCAAGAGCCTTGATCGCCGCCGCCGTTTTCATGGCCCGGTCCCAGCCGAAGGTGGTCGAGTAGAGGCCGATCACCTCCGGGCGAATCTCGGCCAGCCTGGCCATGATGGTTTCGTGGGAGATAAAGGCGCCATTCAAAAATTCCACCCGGTGGCCGGCCGCCAACAGCGAGGAGGCGACATACAGAGTGCCGAGGGGCTGCCAGTAGTTGATCTGGGAGCCCGCGGTTTTCTGGGAAAAGATATCCTCCGGCAGCCAGGCCGGCAGAACAATGGCACAATTCATTTTTTTAGTCATCATAATATACTTTAACCAGGGTTTTATAACCGAACAAGCCGCTGCTCTGTTCAAAGGCCCGCACCCGGCGGTATCGGGAAATCCTCTCCCGAATCGCCGGCGCCAGGTGCGGAGTTCTGGAATAAATCACCACCAGCGGGGCCGCTTTGTTCAGGGCGCCTTCCGGCGGCTGATAGAAGTCGGGCAGCTGCTGCTCCCAGGTGAACCGGAAGGAGGACTTCATCTCGACGGCCGGCGGCTCGGGATCCACCGAACCGTTCAGGGAATATATCCTCTTGTGGGTGAAGAGGTCAAGGAGGGGGATGTTGATCAGCAGATTGGGTTTCCGGGCACTCTGCGGCGCGGTATAAACCGCGATCTCGTCGGCGGCGAGGCTGTTCAGGAAGCGGCCGCTTTTCTGGATATTCGTAGCGCTGAGCTCGCCGGTAAAGGGCAGGAAGGCGCCGAAGACCAGGGTTAATGAGGCGCCGAGGGCGGAGAGGACCAGGAATTTCCGCAACCGTTGACCGGGCAGGCACTTGATTCCGCAGGCGGCGGCAATGGCCAGCAGCGGGAAAATCGGTACGAGATAGCGGATTCTTTTGACCTCCAAAATGAGAACCAGGAGAAAGAACAGATAGGCGGGGACGATGATTCATTTGTCTTTTTTGTAGAGGCCGATCCCCAGGCTGAACAGGGCGGCGATACTGACCAGGGGATGGGTCTGGAAAAAGAAGGTGGAGATAAAACCTTCCGACCATCTCGACAGCCCCGGCCGCTGGTATTCGACGAGGAGCTTGAGTTGCGCCCAAACGACCTCCCATAGTCCGATGAAAAGGGGTAGGCTGAAAAGCACGGCGAGAGCCATGACTTTCAGGGCCGCCCAGCCGGCTTTTTTGTAATCGGCGGGGCTCCGGGCCAGAACGATGACCGGCAGGACGGTGAGCAGCAGCCAGGCGGAGTATTTGGTCCAGAAGAGCAGAAAGACCGCGACGGCGGCAAGCGCAATCGAGCGGCGGCCGCCGTCGCGGAGGGCTCTGGAAAAGGTGTATAGGGTCAGGATCAAAAAAAACATGGTGGGAAGATCGACCATCATCAGGGGAATCTGGAGGAGGAGATAGGGGTGGCAAAGGAGCAGCAGCCCCGCCAGCACGCCGGTTTCTTCATCCCGGAGATCTTTTGCGTAAAGATAGGTGAGCAGCACCGCGCCGACAAAAAAGGAGGTGGTAAGAATCTGAATGAATATTCTCGCCTCGCCCAGGCCGGCGAAAACCAGGCCATAGAGGAATGGGATCAACGGCAGATCCGTCCAGGCGGAGATCTCCCCGCCCCACCCCTGCCAGAACGCCCTTATGCCGTGAATCTCAAGATATTTGGCCTGGCTGAAATAACGCGAGGCATCCATGATAAGCTCCGGCTCGCCCCATAAGGAGATCCCGGCCAGAAAGGCGATTCCCCCCAGAAAAAGCGGCTTGTTCTCCGGCCATGCAAGTATGGAAAGAAACAGAGCGGCGCCGGCCGTCACTAAGGTCACGCCGTACAGGAGCAGCGGCGGCCCGTCGCGAAAGACCCATTCCCAACGGCAGAGCGAATTGTTGTCCAGGGCTCGAAAGTGATAGAGAAGAACCGGGACAATAAGTGAAAAGCAGATAGCGGGAAGAAGAGATGGCCAGGAGTAGTTTTTCAAGAATTACGCCGAAGATGTCGGGGCTGAGATCGAGGCATGAGGGAGGGCTAGCTTACTCCTCAGAGTTCTGCCTGAAAAAGTCCCTGATTAAAGCCCATGATGCCTGGTCTGCTCCATAAGTC
>JBHEOZ010000029.1:417-12254 GCA_046260555.1 Desulfurivibrionaceae bacterium | reverse complement strand
AGCGGTCAATCCCGAGGCGGTTTTGCAGACGGTTTGCGTAGCCCCCCAGGCCATGGCCTTATGGGTCATTAATTTTGCAAAAATACTTTCGGATCCGGCAATTTTTTCGGCAAGGGCGACACTGGCATCGTTGGCCGAGGAAATCAGGACGGCGTTGATCATATCGTCGGCCCGATATGACTTGCCGTTCCGCAAATAGATCTTGGACCTCGGCATATCGGCGGCCCGAAGACTGGCAACCACCAAATCTTCCTTTTCCAAAGACTGAATCGCGATCAAGCCGGTCAGGATCTTAATGGTGCTGGCCGGTTGATCGGCGCGATCGGGCTCATGGGCGTAAATCACCCTGCCGGTATCGGCATCCATGATAATCGCACTCCGCGAGGTAAGATTTTCCCGCAATTGATCCTCGGTCTGCGGAAAAGAATGGCCTTCGGCGGGCCGGCGCTTGAATTGCTGGGCGGAGGCGAGATCGACAACAGGAGCACGGAAATCGTACCCGGAGATCCTGGCATCTTCAGTGCCGGGTTGAAATTTATGGATTGTAACCAGATTGAGAATCGGTTTGCGACCGCTTACGGCCTCGGCTTCGGTTGCAAAAGTTGCCGCCGTCAACAGGATTGCCAGCAGAACCATCGGGAGGGGAAATATTCTTTCCATCAGTTTCATAGTAAAGTACCATGCCCATTAGTTGAATAAGAAATGAATCGTCGCAATCCATCACTACGCCAGGCCCGAATTGAACCCCAAAAAGTACGCCTGATCAGATCCTAGCAAATATATAAAGAGGCAATCAACAAAAATCAAGGATTTTATCAAATAAACAACCATCTAACTATCCGAAGATATTAGATTAAAATCACTGAAAAACTGTCAACTACACTTCATGTTGTGTATTCGGATTGTTGGAATCGCAGATATACACAAGTATCCACAAACGGAAATATGCAAATGACTCCTTTGGATTTTTCGAACAAAAGCCCCGCCGGGGCTACGGGAAAGTGCTATTCGGCGGTACTGGCCGAGATCGGATTTTTGAAAGCGCGGATGATCCTCAACGAATCCGAGATCATCCACCTCTCCTTCAATAGGATTTATCATCAACAGGCCCTGGCAATGCTTGGGAAATTAATCCCGAACGCGCAACCGGCAGGACTGCCGACCGTAACCGAACACACCCTGAAACTTGTCCGGCAGCTTTTATCCCCTGTACCAGAAAGAACGGTAGCCGATTTCGAGACGAACCCCTTCCTTAAAAACGCCACAAGCTTCCAACGCCGGGTGTGGCACCACCTCTGCCGACTCGGCCCCGGCGAAACAATCACCTACGGCGAACTGGCAGCGGCCGCCGGGTCACCCGGGGGAGCAAGAGCGGCTGGCAATGCCTGCAACCGCAACCCTCTGGCCTTGATTATCCCCTGCCACAGAGTCGTGGCCGCCAATGGTCTCGGCGGTTTTGCCGGAGATTTAAAGATCAAACGGAAGCTTCTGGAACTTGAGAAACAAGCGGTCCGAGAGAACATGCCCGGTATGGACAACCTCACCTAACAATTGTCATGGATTCGCCAGTTGAAATAAGCTCGGAGCAAAACTCCCAAGGGCGGCAGGTTCGGGGAAATACTCAGGAAAGCCAATCAAACAGTTTCCGATCAGACTCTTCTGGATCCAATTGCTGATCTGTTTTCAACTCCCAGAGCATCCTCGGATCGAAAGTCTCAATATGTTTCTCGATTATCTCCAGATTCTGCCTGACCTTGTCGATTAAACCCACTTCAGGATACTTGACGGTTATATCATAAAGAAGTTGCCAGGACTCGCGGAGAAACGCGCGCTTGCGCGCCTCATCCTCTTCCTTGCGGGCCTTTACGAAAACAGTGGCTGACCTGCGCCTCATCTCAACCGCCGCGTCCTCGGCCGCCCTCTCGATATTTACCCGGGCCGGCACATCGTATTCGGTATTGAGCAGATTTCTGAAGGTAACAATGGCCTCGTCATATCTCTTGGCTTCCAGCAGCCACACCGCCTTATCCCACTGCGCCGAGAGAGTTTCCGCCTGCATGGCCTTTTGCTCCTGCCGGTATGCCGCCTCCACCTGGAGGAGATCGTCCATGGCACGTTGAACCATGCCATGCACCGGTGCGGGAAGATCGTCAGACAGCAGTTTTTCCAGAACAGCCCTGGCCTCGACATAATTGTGATCGGCCCTTAAATTGTCGACCTGGTCCAGGCGACCGGCGACCCATTCCCTGATCGAATCCTCCATTCCCATCAACATCTGCCGGGCCTGGTCCGTCAAGGGACTCTCCCGGAAATCCTCTCCCATTCTTTCGACCAGTTGCCGTATCCGCCCGGGGATATGGCGGCCGTCAAAGGATATATATCCCTTAAGAACCTCCCGATACAAAGGAAATTCCCTGGCATTGACATCCACTTCGTCAAGCAGGGCAAGCTGACCAGCCACCCAGCGGTCGTCCCCCCCCCTTGATTCAAAATGCTCGGCCAGGATGCGGTAATGGCCGCGGGCTTTGGCGAGCCGGCCGGAAGCCAGGTTAAGATCGGCCACCAGACGGCGCAATTCTCGCCTTTCGTACGAAGGCAGCATGTTCTCCAGAGTAGTGGCAAGTACTTCGGCAGCCAGATCGAACTTTCCGGTTCGCAACAGGGCAAGACCGTACATTTTACTGGTATGGGCGCCGACGGCCCGCTCCGGCCGGGAGTCGATCAGCTCCTCAAAGGCCTCGATCGCTTCCTCGTAACGCCCTTCAGCGGCATACCTGGCCACCAAGGCCTCATCCTCTTGTATCTCATTGTCATCAGCGGCAAGGAAATTATCCCAGCCGCCAACCAGGGATGCCCCGGCAACAAAGACCTGATCGCATCCCCCTTCCAGAAAAGAAATATCCTTCTGATAGAGCAACCACGGATCAACCACCATTTGTTCAGCCTTAACGGCCGGATGGTCCTGAACCAGCAGGGCTTCCATCAAGGCACTGTAATCACGGAACATTTCTTCGACAGAGGCCAGACATTCATGCCACCGGTCCGGCATCCGCTCTTCCAGATCAACTTCCTCGAGTTGCCGGGCGATAGCCTCCCAGCTCGACAACTTGTCGGCATAGATCGTCATTCGTCGATCGACAAACGGTACGCTCGGCAAGACCAGGATCCTTTCGGTTCTGACCACGGAGCCCCCCGGTTCCCCGGAACCTTCCGGCCCCGCCGGTTCACTGCTAAACTCAAAATCGGTCAGCCCTTCCCCGCCGCTCTCCGGAGTCCTCTCCCGATCTTCGCCCACACCATCGGCAACAGATGGGACGGCCGGGGAAGCCGGCCTGATTCTTTTCGGCGCACAGCCGTTCAGCGTCAATCCCGCAACACTTACGGTGATTATCCAGAACAACAACAACCTTCCCATCTTCATCCTAATCACTCTCCACTCTCCATCTGCCAATAAGGCTTATAAAACCTGCCCGGTTTGAAACGTCCGGCACTGGTTGGTTCACCGAATGTAACCACTGAGGAGCCGGTATTTTTCCCGATACTGACCACCCCGCCACGACTTGGATCAATCGGAACCTCGAGTTGCCCGACCTCGGGATAATAAAGGGGGAATTCGATCTGATCCGCAAAGGAGACATCAACCAGATCGAGCCTCGAAGCATAGTCGTTTTCCAGGAGAATCCGACTGGCGATTGTGGACCACAGCGGCAATGAGCCGCTCGCCCCGGTTATATGAGTCGTGTTTCTGACCATCGGCGCATTATCATCAAAACCTACATATGTTGTCAAAACATATCCCTCCGGCAGGGCAAAAATGCCGTTGCCACCGACCCCCGGAATCCCGCCGGCAAAACTGGAGTTGGTAAAACTGTTGGCCGTCCCCGTTTTGCCGACCAAGGGGACATGGGCCTCAAGTTCGGCCAGCTCTCTGTTTCTCTGGGGATCCTTGCCGCGCAGACGAACATTCCGGTAGGCATAGCGGCCGGTCCCGTGCTTGATGACTTTTCTCATGATATCGCTGACCGCGATCCTCACCTCGGGGGAAATCACCCGGGTCTCGACAGACTCGGGCACGTAAATGATTTCACCATCGCTGTTTTCGATGTGCTCGATAACCGCGAGTTCCGCGCCGCTCTCGGCTCCGCCATAATGCCTGATGGTACCGGTCATGATACTGCCGTAGGCCCGGGCCACATCATAAAGACTCATCACGTTTGATCCCAGCGGGAAAGAGAGAACCGGGTCCAACTCACTCTCGATACCGATAGCCCGGCACAAGCCGATCATATATTGCAGGGAAACCATGATCTTGAAATCGCGCACCTGGTAGAGGAAATCAGGATCATAGGAATCAAGCACCCGCAATTCTTGATACTCCCGGCTTAAAGCGTTATCGATAAGTCCCACCGTCCGGGCGGAAAGAGAGTTGTCGATTATAATCGCGTCCCAGAATTCATTCTCGCTCTGGTTGCTCAAGACGGAACTGATCGGCAACGGTTGATATCTGTAGAAAGAGAAGAGCTTAGCCGCCAGTTCTTCCCAGCCGACCATCTGCCACTCCTCGGGAACCGGAAGCCGCTCTTCGGGAACTGGATTATCATTATCCCCCGTCTCCGGCACGCCAAAAACCTCGTCCCTGTCGAAATAGATATAATCCCCACTGAGTCGATCCCGGTAGAGGCAGGTTTCTTCGTCCTGGCCGGGCTCCATGCCGCCGGCGACAAATTCATACAAATCGGCGCGCAGCTCGCCGAGTTCCTGGCGTTGCCTGTTCAATCTGAGGAAATTTCTTTTCAGAATCTCCTTCCTGAGCTGCGCCTCACCCTCTTTCCTCGTATCAGCGTCGCCCTCGATTTCGGTTCCATCTTCCTCGACCAGCCCCAGATCCAGATCAACATCGGAGTAATAGCGGGCGAAATTGCTACCGTAATGAAGTTTGCTGACAATTTCATACTCGTCGAGACGCCCGGCGAAAATCAGATCCGGCTCGAGTTCGGCGACCGCTCTTTCATAGGCAACTTCATAATATGTCTGATTATTGATAACAATGCCCAGTTGATCACGGATTCTTCTACGAAAATCCGCCAATGATTCCTCGGGCAGCCTGCCAAGTCCCAGAAAATCGACAACATCCCGGAACTGGCCGGGGGTTAAACGGTCGCCGAGATGATACAACAACCAGATCGTCGCCAGGTTCTCGGAGTGGACCCCGGCCCAACTCATCGAAACTCCCGGATAAGGGCTCTGGTGATCCGGTCTTGGGAAATAAGGCTTGTTCTGATAGACGAAAACATCCCGCTCGTTATTGAGCACATCGACACTGTTCCAGCCCAGTTGCAGCGCCGCGCTGTAGACCAGGGGTTTGACCACCGACCCCATCGACCTCCGGGCGGCGATGGCCCGGTTAAAGTAGCGGTTGTCGTTGCCGCCGACAATGGCCTTGATTCGACCATTTTGCAGGGCCAGCACACCGCCCTGGACCAGCGGATACCTCTCAAGATCCGCAATCAGCTGACCGGTCTCAGTCTCACTCTCTCGAACACTCAAATAGACAAGGTCCTCGACCTCCAGCCTGGCCAGCAATTCCTCCAGATCGCCTTCCTGAACCTCGGTCCACCGGTGCTTCTCGTACTTGACCAGCGGAGTCAGCAGGTTCATCAAGCCCTTTTCGTCGATATACAGATCGCCCGATTCATTGCTCGATCCGGAAAGGGTCACCCAGACCTTGGGCCGCGGCCCGGTTTCCATTCTTGCTATTCTGCCGAAATGGAAACTTCCCGGCCCGCGGTCGTGATTTCTCCTCCTGCGCGCCTCCAGGTACTCCTTCTGCACCGATTCCCTCTCATAACCGCGCAACCGCACATCAAGACGGGAAAGCTCCCTGCGCAAAGCGGTAAAGCTCTCCTCCTGAAGGTTTTTCTCAATGGTGGTAACGACCTTTATTCCCGAGGTGGCGACATTATCGATACCATGCTCCTTGAGGGCCTCGACAACCTCCGGCGTCTCCAGGGCCTCCTTGACCATATCCATTATCGTGTTGAGGGAGAAATACATCTTGCCCTGCTTGAAGGGAATCTCGCGGGCAATCGTCTCATCATAGATCTCAGCGGTGAGCAGCCCGTTATTAAGCATCTGCCCTAAAACGTATCGGACCCTCTGCTTCGCCCTTTCCCGGGCCAGCATCTTGCCTTTGTCGTCTTTTTTGAGGAAGGGATTGTAATAATTCGGCCTTTTCACGCTCCCGGCAATAAAGGCGGCTTCCAGAAGATCAAGCTCTTCGGCCTCTTTATCGAAGTAATAGCGGGCAGCCACTCCGAGACCACGACCATTGCCGCTCACATAAAATTGATTGGCATAGAACTCAAGGATCTTTTCCTTGGGATAATGATATTCAAGTCTCAGGGCAAAGAGCAGTTCCTTCAGCTTGGAGATGATGGAGCGGTCTTTGCGCTTGAAAAGATTCTTGGCGGTCTGCTGGGTAATGGTGCTGCCGCCCTGGACCACCCTGCCCGCCCGGAGGTTGGCCCACATGGCCCTTAAAACGCCGAGGGGATCGAAGCCGTGATGATCGAAAAAGTCGCTGTCTTCCGCTGAAATTATGCCGTTGATGAAGTCACGGGGGATCTTCCCGTAGGGTATGTATTGCCGGTGGGAAGTCTCGAAAAAAACTCCGATTTTGGTCTCGCCGCCGCTGTACATCACCGGACTTTCCACTGCCAGAATCTTCTCGATACTTTTTTGACGGATCTCCCCGCCGGGCGCAAAAATTACCGCCCAATAAAAGAACCAGTACCCGGCCAGCGCGGCCATCAGGCCCAATGCCACCAGCAAAAAGGAAAGTCTTTTAAACATAGTCCGTCTGTATTACCTGGAAAGTGGATGTCGGATTTGACTTTAATGAATTCAACGAAACTGTTCGCACAACCTGAATTCCTTGCTTGCTTCTATTGATTGATGCCAAGTCCAATTTCAACGACGCATGATCCACGATTTTGCAAACAAAATCAAGTCAGAACCTTTCGGTTCCTTACTCGGAAAGGAACCTGAGACCATTTTTTTATATCGTTATCAAGTCCGCCCGGAAGCGGAACCAAGCCTGATAATCATTTTAGAATCCGGTATAAAAATATATGCCCGCAAAACGCTTCCGGCAACAAATTGAGAAAAAATATCTCCCTCGAAACGCAAGAAGTTGTGGCCAAAAACTCCGGTAGCTGATAATTTGCTGAAATGATTATCTACAAAAATGCGGATAAAGCGGCTCGAGGCGGATCATTCAGCAGATCAGCGAAATTAGTTTGCTTTTTTTGCATTGCCCTGCTCTGGGGATGCAGCCCGGTCCTGCAAAAAACCTCTTCCTCTTCTTCATCCTCCCCCCCTCCCACTCCAGATCTGATCAACCAAGATCAACTGGTTTATTTCCTTGAAGACAGCCGAGGCGCGACCCTCGGCAAGATTGTCGAAGAAGACCTTGCGCAGACATTGGAGAAGGAAGAACTTGACCCCCTGGCCAGAGAAGAAATTCCTCTCCCAAGTCCGGCTGAAAGCGTTTCTCTGGAAAGTGACGATAGCGTCAGCAAGGAAGAACTGAAAATCGTCAAACCGGAAATCGAGTATGATTTCCCGATCACGATCAACAGCCACGTCGAGTTTTTCCTCGATAAATTTCAAAACTCCATGCATAAGACCTTTGCGAAATGGCTGGAGCGGTCCGGCCGCTATCTGCCGATGATTCAGGAAGAACTGAGAAAAGCGGGCATGCCCCTCGATCTCGCCTACCTGCCCATGATTGAAAGCGGCTATCGGCTCACCGCCTACTCGCGGGCCAAGGCGGTCGGCCCCTGGCAATTCATGCACGCCACGGGCCGTGCTTATGGTCTGGACATCGACAATTATATCGATGAGCGCCGTGATCCGATCAAATCGACCCACGCGGCCATTAGTTTCCTTTCCGACCTTTACGCTGAATTCGACTCATGGGAACTGGCCGTGGCCGCATACAACGCCGGCGGCGGCCGGGTCAGGCAGGCGATCCGCAAAAAAGGCTCCAGGGATTTCTGGCAACTGATCAAGGGGTCGCAGCTCAAAAATGAGACCAAGTACTATGTCCCCAAGCTGATCGCCGCCATCATAATCGCCAAGGATCCGGAAAGTTACGGCTTCAAGGACATTGCCTACGAGGAACCGCTGGCCTTCGAAACCCTGGAAGTACCACGCTGGACCACCATGGAGGCACTCTCCGTCGCCGGGGAGGCCCCCCTCGAGGAGATCCGCAATTTAAACCGACAGTTGCGCAGGGCCATTACCCCCCCCGGCACGAACTACTATACCGTGCGGTTGCCCCCGGGCAAAAAAGAATTGACCGCCCAAAACCTGCCCAGGGTAAAAGCGACCATCAGCACCGCTTATAAAACCCATGAAATCAAAAAAGGCGACACGGTTTCGAGGATTTGCCAGAAATACGATATCAACAAGAAAACCCTGCTCAAGGCCAACAATCTGCGCAGCAATATGCTTGTGGCCGGCAAGAGATTAAGAATTCCTTACCGGACCACAAGCTACAAGCTCATTGACGAAAGCATGATGATCGCCGGACTGGAGCCGGCCGAAATGTTGCCGGAAAACATGATTATTCACAAGATAAAACCGGGTGAAACCGTTTCCGAGCTATCCAGGCGCTACAACGTTCCCGCCCATATGATCGCCGCCTGGAACGGCCTGGATAACCTGAATCGGATCCGGGCCGGCCAGCAACTCGCCTTTTATCTGCAGGACAGCGACAACATCGAGTCAAACCCGATTGCGACAGCCGGCAAGAAGGTCCGGCCGACGACCGCCGAGGCCGACTCGCGGCCGGACTATTATCAGGTCATCGGCGGCGACACACTCTGGGCGATAGCCAGAAAGTTCCAAACCACGCCGGAACAGATCAGGCGCTGGAACAATCTCAAAGACGACACAATCCACCCCGGCCATCGCCTGGCCCTCAAGAGCCAGGAAACCTAGACTTTAAATCATCTTTTCGGGATTGCCATCCAGAGGCATTTCCTGGGCGTATGCCGAGCGAACAAAAAAGCGTTACGACCAAACGGAAGCCCTCTGGCGCGACGAAACCGATCAATTTATCCGCGCAGCCATCATCACTTAATATTCCACGAAGATCCGCATGAAACTGAAAGGCAAACACGCCTTGGTTCTAGGGGCCGGCAAAGGCATCGGCAGGGAGATCGCTTTCTACTTGGCGAGCCGGGGGGTAACCGTCGCCATCACCTTTTTCGACTGGCCCGAAGAATCGGCGGAGACCCGCGGGCAATTGGCGAAGCTGGGCGGCGGCCATCTGGCCCTGAACATCGACCTTCGCCAACCGACCGCGATCGAGAACATGATCGCCGAGCTTAGCGGCAAATTCGGCGGCCTTGACATCCTGATCAACAACATCGAACGGGGCGGCATGCCGATAGTTCACGGCGAATATACTTCCGAGCAGTGGGATCTGGAGCTTGAAACAACCCTCAAGGCCAAAAGGTGGGTATTCAGAGAGGCGCTCCCCATGTTGAAGGAGTCCGGCGACGGCGCGGTGATCAACATCTCCTCCATCGCCGGCCTGGTAGGCCGTTCCGGCCCGGCAGCTCTGATCTTCAACGACGGCTACAGCGCCGCCAACCGGGCAATCTCCCTGCTGACCGAAACCTGGGCTCGCGAAGGCGCTCCGGAAGTAAGGGTGAACGAACTGATGCTCGGTTTTTTCGAAACCCGGCACGCCCAAAAAACCCGGGGCTGGGAACTCCTCTCCCCCGAAGAGCGGCGGGCCATCATCGACCACACCCTGTTGGGCCGGACCGGACGCAAAAGGGACGTAATCAAGGCGGTCAGGTATCTGCTGGAAGACGGCGACTACCTGACCGGCACAATCCTTAAAGTGGATGGGGGCTATGTGCTCGGCGGCAGCGAAGTGGCGCCGATGCCGAAGGGGGTTGTCTAGCAGCACCCCGTAACCCCTAAACTATCGCATCTTGCTCGTTATTTTTCGTGCCGACTCCGTTGCGGCTTCCGTTACAGAGCGCCGCTATGCGCCGGAAGCCGCGCCTTGTTGGCCCGCGAAATTCCTTCGCAATCTCGCGAAACTTTATGGTTTACGAGGTACCGGCTACTTTTTCTCAAGATTTTTGAGAACATCCTCAACCGCCCAGACCGGAATATGCTTGAAGGCGTAATCGACCGCCGCCTCCTTGGCCTGCTCGGTATCGGCTTTGTCGATGCCGAGTTCGGTTATGATCTCGGCCGTATCGAACCAGCACAGCTCCCGGCCGTCGACATCGTAAACCGTCATGATCCGCCGGTTCGCCTCGTGCAGATGCTCCTCGTCAACTATCTCGCCGACTATCTTTTTGGCAACCTCGTAGGGTACGAATTTTATCTCTTCCGACACTTTGCAAAAACCTCCGATTATTTTTCAGCGGCCCTTTCCCGGCCGCGCTTATGTTTCCGGAACAAACAGACGATGGTAAAGATTCTGGGCATGGCGATCCGACATGCTGGCAATAAAGTCGCAGACCTGTCTCACCGGGGATGATCCGGCCGTCACTCCCAACCCCTCCTCGTCAATGATCTCCCGGTTTTCAAGAAAATACCGAAAGAGATCGGTAAGAATTTTGCGGGACTTAACGTATTCATTATGAACCCGGGGCGAACGGTAGACCTGGTGAAAAAGGAAATGCCGCAGAGTCTGCATCGCGCCGCCGACACAGGGATCGATCGAAAAAATCAGTTTCGCTTCTGAAGAACCGGGGCCGGGCCCGGTATGGGAAATGACCCCCTCGACCATGGTCATGATCCGCCGTGAATGGGTGCGGCCCATCACCTGATGGCACTCTTCCGGGACATCCCCCTCACTGATCACATCACTGTGGATCGCATCGTCGAGATCGTGACTCAGATAGGCGATAATATCCGCGTAACGCACCAGACATCCCTCGGCCGTTTCGGGCAGCCCGTGACTGTCGGCGGGAATCACCTCGCCATACCCCTTGGAGTGCCTGGCTATGCCGTCCCGCACCTCATAGGTGAGATTCAGGCCGTTTCCGCCGTTCTCCAGGACATCGACCACCCGCAGAGACTGGCGATAATGGGAGAAACCGCCGGGAACCAATTCGTTGAGCACCGTCTCCCCGGCATGTCCGAAGGGAGTATGGCCCAGATCGTGCCCCAGGGAGATCGCCTCAACCAGATCCTCGTTAAGGTCCATCGCCCGGGCCAGGGTTCTGGCGATTTCCGAGACTTCCAGGGTATGGGTCAGCCTGGTCCGGCAGTGATCCCCGGTGGGCGCCAGAAAAACCTGGGTCTTGTGCTTCAGGCGCCTGAAGGCCTGGGAGTAGACAATTCGATCGCGATCATGCTGAAAGGCCGGGCGCAAGGGGCACTGTTCCTCGCTTCGCATGCGCCCCTTGCTCGAAGCACTCAAACAGGCGAACTCGGAAAGAGTGTCCCGTTCTCTTTTCTCAAGTTTTTCCCTGACATTCACCGCAAACACCACACCTTGGCTTTTCATAAATGCTCTTCCGGTCGAAATTAAGGATCGGAAGGCGAACTGTTCTTTCTAAACGACTTTGCAGGGTTTTTCAAGCGGCGCTTCGTTGCGGAAGTTCATATCCCCAAAAACGAAGAGCGGCTTGATCCCATCACTCAATCATAATGCAGAATTGAGCGGATAATGATAATATAGCTTATTTAACCTCTAAATTTGATAAGTTCTCAGAAATTCACAGGATGGCTAAGCAAAAATCGTCAGATCCAAGGCGCGCGAATTTCGAGGAGTGAAGCGTACTTCAGTACGCTGC
>JBHEOZ010000029.1:0-407 GCA_046260555.1 Desulfurivibrionaceae bacterium | reverse complement strand
TGCGAAACAAACGGAGACCCGCCCATGGATTTCGCCAACCTGCTGGACATTTTCCAGGTCGTTAAGGAAAATATTTTCATCAAAATAGTCATAGTTATCGCCGTCTATTTCATCCTGGCCAAAATCGCCGATCTGCTGATCGATAAGATTCTGCGCAGGGCCACCGCGATGACCAGGATAACCATCGACGACCATCTCATCGACTTTGCCCACAGACCGATATGCAGGACCATCATCTGGCTCGGAGTCCTGCACGCGCTCGGGGTGGCCCCGCTGACCGAACCATGGCAGTCCATCCTGCCGTCGATCGCCAGAAGCATGATCCTGCTGATCTGGACCATAGCCCTGGTCAGGACAACCAGCTGGGTCTTCCAGGCCAAAATCAACCATGCCTCGCCCCAGGATAA
>JBHEOZ010000289.1:0-2297 GCA_046260555.1 Desulfurivibrionaceae bacterium | reverse complement strand
GGTATTGGATGAGAGGGGAGAGATCCTGGCCGACGGCGGGATCAAGGCATGGGAGGAAAAGTGAAATATCCTCGGATATCGCTTGCGGTGATGCTGTTTGCCCTTTTCTGTCTGGCCGGGAGTCATTTGCCGTCCCTGGCCCTCGGGGCGGAAGGCGATGACGCTCTGGAGAATTTCCTGCAAAAGGTGGAGGAGAGTTCCGCCGCCATGGACTCTTTCTCCTGCGATTTCACCCAGGTTAAACATCTGGCCATCTTTGCCCAACCGGTTGAGTTTTCCGGGCATTTAAGTTTGCGCCGGCCAGACAAGCTGCGCTGGGAGTTTGTCGAACCGCTGCCCTCGGTGATCGTCTTAAACGGCAATCGGGGCCTGAAATGCAGCGACCGGGGTCCGGTCAGAAAATTCAGCCTCGATTCCGATCCGGTCATGAAGTTGGTGGCAACCCAGCTGTGGGCCTGGACCAGCGGTTCATACCGTGAACTGCGTGATGATTTCGAGTTTGCGTTTCTGCCTGGTCCCGCCCTGGTCCTTTCACCTCGCCGTGAGGATATGGCATCGTTTATCGGCGAAATAAAGGTGCTCTTCGATCCCGATTACCTGCAACCCCTGGAAGTGGAAATCAGCGAACCGGGGGAGGATCGGACCCTGCTCTACTTTACGAATTACCGCCGCAATCTTGACCTCAAGGACGTTCTCTTCTCGGAATGCCGCCTCCCTTAGGAACCCTGCCCGGATATGTTGTCCCGTTCCCTGATAATAAAAATCATCCTGCTGGTTGTTACCCTGATTGGGATCTATTTTTCCCTGCGGATTGAGCTTGGCGAAGATGCACTGGATATGCTGCCGGGTACCTCCTTGCAGGGCGATTTCGAGCTCTTGCAGCAACTGGGTATGGTCAACCGCATCTTTATCTCCCTCGAACTTCCGGCCGAAGCCGATCCCGCTCCCGATCCCGACCCGGCGCTTTTGGCCAGCGCCCGGGCCCTGGGCGAGGATTTATCCGCCAGCCCGCTTTTCGATGAGGTTTTCTACCAACTCCCGGAAGGCTATCAATTCCGGCTGGCGGCCGAAGTAAGGAAGTATTTGCCTGCACTTGCCGACGGCAGCGATCTGCGTCGCTTTGAAGCGCTTATGAAGCCGGAAGTGTTGCGGGAAAAGCTCGGGGAGGCCTTCCAGACCTTGAACAGCCCGGCCGGTCTCGCCATGCGCCGGCAGATCCAGGGGGATCCCCTGGGGTTTACCACCGTAATTCTGGAAAAAATGTCAACTCTGCGCGGCTCGCTGCGCTTGAATATTCATGATGGTTTTTTTATCGGTAACGATGGCCGCCACTGTCTGCTCTGGGCGGAGAGCGCCATCCCGCTGACCGCCTCCGGCAATGCCGCCCGGGTTAATCAGCGGCTTGAAGAGGCCCTGGCCCGCACTTTACAAGATCGGGTCAAGGCCAGGATTATCGGACCCCTGCCCCATACCCTTGCCAACGCAGGGACCATCAGAAGCGATCTGGCCAGGCTGCTGCCCTTCGCGGTCGTGGTCCTGGTCGTCTTCCTGCTCTTGTTTTTGCGGGACTGGCGGGCCCTGTTCCTGATCGCGATCCCTTTTCTGGCCGCTCCCCCGGCTGTTGCGCTTCTCGCCGGGGTTTACGGCCGGGTCAGTGCCATGGCCCTTGGCTTCGGAATCGTTCTTTTGGGCATCGGTGTCGATTTTGCCGTTCATATCTATATCGGCGCCGGAAGTGACCCTGCTGCCGGGAAAATTCCAAGGGACTTGCGCCGCTCTCTGCTCATGGCCCTGCTTACCACGGTCGGGGTGTTTGGTGTCCTTTTACTGTCCAGGGTTCCGGCTCACCGCCAAATGGCTTTGCTTGGGATCATCGGTCTCTCCTGGGCTTTCGTGCTCGCCTGGCAGCTGGCGCCTGCCCTCGCCGCTAAAGGTGGGGTCTTCACCTTGAAAGAGCTGCCGTTTACAAGGGTCACGCGGTTGTTGGGAGAAGGGGGGCGTCAGCGCCCGGTTAAACTGTCGATCTGGCTGCTTTTCCTGACCGCCGGACTTTCGGTCTGGCCCTCCTTGCGTTACAACGGCGATCTCCGGGCTCTCGATGTTTCCGATCCGGCGGTCAAAGAGGACGAGCGCGCTTTTAAGGGGATCTGGGGAGGGGAGGAGGAGCAGGCCTTTGTGGTTGCCGTTGCCAAGACCCAGGCCAGGGTGTTGAACATTAATGACAGGGTTTATCAAATCCTGGCCCGGCAAGGGAGAATCAGCGGAGTTCAATCCCTGGCGGTGCTGTTGCCCGGTCC
>JBHEOZ010000288.1:0-2356 GCA_046260555.1 Desulfurivibrionaceae bacterium | reverse complement strand
GAGCCAGGATCAAACTCTCCAGTTATATATTGCGATCCGGTTCCGAAAAACCGGGATCTAACTAGAAAAGAATGAAACTTAAAACTTTACTACTTTTTGGCCCGTCTAATTTCTCGCTATTCAGTTTTCAAAGATCGGTCAGCCATTACCTAAATAATGGCGCGGCGCGAAGCCGCAGAAACAACTCTTATACTACTTTCAAACGGCTATTGTCAACCGCTTTATTTCCTGCTTTCCTCCAAGGATCTTGCCCCGCGGCTCTAATTATCCGCTTGGCCGTCCCCGTTAGGAGCCGCTAATATATAGGCTTTCCAGCTTTTGTCAATCACTTGTTTCCGGTTTATTTAAAATAATTATCGCACTGTGCCAAAGCAAATTGCAACCGCTGGATTAATCATTTTGAAAGAAGAAATAAAGAACCGATTTTCCAGGTAGTTGCCTCCATAAATCAGCTGCTCCCGCAAGCTCGTAATAGAAAACCGGCGGCGGCTTTTTTTGCCGAAAACAATCCGTGTCAAGGGAGAAAAAGCGTCTGCCATCAATAAATCAATCCGTAAAGAGAGTCAAACCCGGTTGATAGCGGCCGCCATGCAACCGGCCCCAAAGCCGTTATCGATGTTAACCACCGCCATCCCGGGGGCACAGCTGTTCAACATGCCGAGCAGGGCGGCAATCCCTCCCAGGCCGGTGCCGTAACCGACACTGGTCGGCACCGCGATCACCGGCTTGTCGACCAGGCCGCCGATCACGCTGGGTAGCGCCCCCTCCATGCCGGCCACCACGATCAGCACCGTGGCCCGGTCCAGAATCTCCCGCTTTGCAAAAAGCCGATGGATCCCGGCGACTCCGACATCGTAGAGCTTTTCCACCTCGTTCCCGAGACTCCGGGCCGTGATCAGGGCCTCCTCCGCCACCGGAATATCGGAGGTGCCGGCCGCCACCACCGCGATGGTCCCGCGCCCGACCGGTTTGACTTTGCGGAGATTACCGACCAGCATCCCGGCCTCGTCATGATAAGTCAGCTCCGGCAGCCGGGTCAACACCGCCGCCGCCTTGACCGAGTCCACCCGGGTGGCCAGAGCCGCGCTTTCTCCGGCCAGGAGCCTTTCCATGATGGCGACAATCTGCCCGGCGCTTTTGTTCTCGCCGAAAACGACTTCCGGGAAGCCGGTTCTGAGCTGGCGATGATGATCCACGCAGGCAAATTCAAGCGCTTCGGAAGGCAGATGCTTCAGGCTGTTCAGGGCCTCGTCAACCGCGCAGTCGCCGCTTTTGACCTTTTCGAGTAATTCTTTGAGTTTCCGGTTATCCATCCGTCACCATCATGTCCCGGCTGCCGGAAGAGGCTTGCCGAACCGGGCTTTTATCCTTGCCACCGGCAAGCCGGCGTGCTATTCCTAGCCGATATCGATAAAATCAAAGATCGATCAGTTTTTACATTAACTTATACCATGCGAGACCGGCCAGGCCGACAACAATATCGACTAAACCAAACGACCGCTTAAAACCTTCAATTATATATGGTTACCATGGACGAGAAAATCTGGCAAAAGCTGATTATCAACTGCCCCGCCGCCCTGGAAGAGCTCGTCGCCTCATCCATCGCCGAGCTGACCGGCCGCGGCGTCGAACTCGGCAGCGACAGATCCTCACCGGACAACTCCCTGGTGATCGGCTACCTCGCCGGAGACGACCCCGGCCTGGCCGACAAGCTGGCCGAGATCCGCGCCTGCCTCGAAGAGACGGCCCGCCGATTCCCCGCATCCCGGAAACCCGTCCTGGAACTTGAGTCCCTCGCCGATCAGGATTGGCACCGGCTTTGGAAAGAGAGCTTTAAACCCTTTCACCTTTCGAAATCCGTCGTCATCAAACCCTCCTGGCGGCAATACACCCCGGCCCCCGGCGACAAGGTTATCGAGATCGATCCGGGCATGGCCTTCGGCACCGGGCTACATGCCAGCACCCGCCTGGCCATGGAACTGCTGGAGAATCATCTCGGCGAAGCCCCGACCCCGCCCCGAAGCTGCCTCGATGTGGGAACCGGCACCGGCATCCTGGCCATCGCCGCCGCCCTCTTCGGCTGCGAAAGGGGAACCGCCATCGATAACGACCCGGAGGCGGTGCTCGCCGCCCGGAACAATATCGAGGCCAATGGTTTAACGGACAGGATCGAGGTCTCCGCTACCGATCTTAATGACCTGACCGGCTCCTTCGATCTGATCCTGGCCAACATCATCCACAACACCCTGGTGGAGATGGCCCCTGCCCTGAGCGGACTTCTGGCCGAAAACGGGGTTCTGATCCTGGCCGGAATCCTTCAAGGCGGGCAAAGCGAAAACATTGTATATATATATAG
>JBHEOZ010000287.1:0-2357 GCA_046260555.1 Desulfurivibrionaceae bacterium | reverse complement strand
CGTTCATGAACAAAAAAAGTATGATTTATTTTTGAACGACGGCTTAGAGATGGTTCGTTCCTGGACGCCCTGCATGGGGGCGACAGGGCAATTTATCCACGGCGAGCATGGTTGACAGGGGCAGACTGCCCGCAGCCGTCACGGGCGTTTCCCATGGATACGCGCCTGGTCAGATCTTTCTGGTAATTTGAAAATTAATAGGATATCTTTCCGTAGATTTCATCAAAAGATATTAAGGGGGGAGTTTCTAATGGGTAATAAGATATTTGGAGGTCTTCAGGCCGGGGAAGATGGACCCTGGCCGGCTAAGGAGAGCAGTTTTTCAAAATCGGAAGATTCGCTCCGGATTGCCCGGACCATCCGCCATGTTAAGGAGAATCATGCGCCGTTGACCCTGGTTGACGCCGGCGGCGGGATGCGCCGGGAGAGTTTGCTGGTCAGCATCAACGAAGGTTCCCTGCAGATCGATCGACCCTTGGAATGGGATGGCGAACCTGACTTTTTCCGGGTTTTTTTCAGGGATCACCACCAGAACTGGAATTACTTTCCAGTCAGCGCTGTTTCTTATTCCCCTTTTGCTCTCTCGGTGGCGATGCCGGAAGAATTGCACTATTTGCAGCGCAGGGCCTGTCATCGGGTCAAGCTGCCGATCGGGACCCGGGCTCTGGTCAAAAACGGCAACCGGAACATGGCGACGGTTTTTGTCCAGGACCTCAGCGCGGCCGGGATGCTGATGTTCAACGATCCCGCCGAAGGTGAATTCAGCATGGATTCGATCATCAATGATATCGTGGTTTCCATCCCGCCCGGCGGCAGGGGGCATTCAGAGGGTAATATTCGCAAAGTCCTGCCGTTGATCGGCCAGGGCCGGATTGTTCGCTCTTATCTGGACGAAGAGACCCAGCGCCCCTGTTACGGGGTCTCTTTTCAATACGAGAGCAGTTACATCAAGGAAACCATCAACCAGATAATCTCCGAAGTGGAAAACGATTTTGGCCAGAACGATTTTCTCTGCTGATTTCAGGCAAGGAAGCACCGTGGAGGATCGATCATGGTTGATTTCATCTTGAACGATGAAGAGGCAAGGGTTCTCGGGGCATTATTGGAAAAGTCCCTGGCGACTCCGGGGTACTATCCCCTGACCCTTAACTCTCTGGCTATTGCCTGTAATCAGAAATCGAACCGCAACCCGGTAGTTGCCTATGACGAGGCGCTCGTGGCCGATGCCGTCGCCACCCTTCTCGATAAACAGCTGGTGGTGCGAAGTAATGCCGGCAGGGTAACCAAATATGCCGAGTGTTTTGTCGGTAACGCCAAGCTGCTTATCCGGGAAGCCGCTGTGCTTTGCCTGTTGCTGTTGCGCGGACCCCAGACCGTCGGGGAGTTGCGGAGTCGTTCCGAGCGTCTTTACGGGTTTGATGATCTTGCCGCGGTAAACAAGACTCTGGACGATCTGATTGAAATGGGCCTGGCTGAAAAATTACCCAGACAACCGGGCCGCAAGGAATCGAGATTTACCCATCTGCTGGGCGAAAAATCAGATGGGATCGCCGCCGTCTCGGAGTCGGCACCTGCCGGGAACAGTGGACAGCGGGAGGAGCCGGCCATCGGCCGGGTCGAAGAGCTGGCGGCTGAAGTGGCCGCCCTCAAGGAGGAATTGCACAGCCTGCGCCGGCAATTTCTGGACTTCAGAAGCCAGTTTGAGTGAGTGAGCTTTAGAGGGGGAGGGGGCAACAGGGGCGGGGGAGTGAGTTTGATTATCCATCCCGCCCCGGTTGATGGTTATTCCACGGTAAATTCAAGCGAGGCCAGGGTCTTGCCGCTCTGATCCTGGATCTCTACCCGCCAGTTGCCGGTGCGTCCGGCCAGTTTCTTGCTGGAATAAGTTCTCCACCGGTAACCCTTGCGGATAGACAGGGGCACCCGGGCCATTTCTGTATCGCCGCGGTACCAGACAAAATCAACCTGTACATCGGCACTGATATCGGTAGCCTCCAGAAAGGCATATGCCTTCTCGGTATCGGCGGAAAAAGTATCGGTAACCCCTACCGGCTCGTGGTTTTCAACGTTTCGGCTGGTTACAAAACGCTCGACGGTCATTTGGGCCGATTCCATGGACTCCCGGGCCGGTTTCATGGTTTCCTCCGGTTCCGCTGCGCTTGACAAAGCGGGCAGCAGAAGAACGAGGGTCAGTAGGACGGTTTTTAAAAGCTGTAATTTTCTCATTTGCGATTCTCCTGAAGTTGATTTGCTAAAAAAAGCGGTTATAACCATTTTCTTTATTCGCTTAACAATAAATCTCTAAATATGGGTCTTTGTCAAGTCCGATAGAAAAAAATCCTTATAAATCGTTAGGA
>JBHEOZ010000286.1:2028-2365 GCA_046260555.1 Desulfurivibrionaceae bacterium | reverse complement strand
GAACTGGCCGATGTCAAGAAAGAGATGGTTGATGAGGATCTCGAAGCAATCCTGATGGACGAGGTGCTCAGAATCCCGGAGGCCTATACCCTTAAAACCCTTGGGGTCATGAGCGGCAGCCGGGTGATGCCCACCGCCGGAGTGAGACTTGAAATCGACGGCAAGGAAGTTGAAAAGGCTGCGATCGGCATCGGTCCGATCGATGCCACCTTCAAATCGATTGCCGAACTGATCGGCACCGAGAGCAAGCTGCTGTTCTTTTCGGTCAACTCCATCACCGGCGGTACCGATGCCCAGGGCGAGGTTATGGTCAGAATTGAAGATCAGGGCCGGATCG
>JBHEOZ010000286.1:0-2018 GCA_046260555.1 Desulfurivibrionaceae bacterium | reverse complement strand
TGGGTGGCTTATCCCGTGACTGGTTACGATTATTTTTATCAATAACCTGAATCCGTAGAGGTTTGAAATGAGTCAATCCGATCGAAAATTCAATGTAGCCATCGCGGGGGCCACCGGTGCGGTTGGCGGCGCCATGCTTGATGTCCTTGCCAGACGGAACTTTCCCGTGAAAGAGCTTAGACTGCTGGCCTCCGAACGTTCGGTGGGCAAAAAAATTGCGTATAAGGGCGAAGATATTCCGGTCCGGCTTCTCGATAAGGATGCGTTTGAAGGGATCGATATCGCCCTTTTTTCCGCCGGCGCCTCACGCTCTCTGGAATTTGCTCCAGCCGCAGTCGCGGCCGGCGCCGTAGTTGTCGATAACTCCAGCGCCTTCCGGATGGATCCCGAGATACCTCTGGTGGTTCCCGAAGTCAATAGCCACGCCATTGGCCTCTACAAACAACGGGGGATCATCGCCAATCCGAACTGCTCGACCATTCAGATGCTGGTGGCCTTGAAACCTATTTATGACGCGGCGGGGATTAAAAGGATTGTGGTATCGACCTATCAGGCCGTGTCCGGCTCGGGTGCCAAGGCCATCGAAGAGCTCAAGGAACAGGTTGCCGCCATCGTCCGCGGGACCGAGCCGAGTGTCAAGGTATATCCCCATCAGATCGCTTTCAACTGCCTGCCCCATATAGATTCCTTCCTCGAAAACGGTTACACCAAGGAAGAGATGAAGATGGTCAACGAGACCCATAAGATTTTCGAGGACGATTCAATCGGGGTTACGGCCACGACCGTGCGGGTTCCGGTGATCTACGGCCATTCCGAATCGGTCAATGTCGAGACCGGGAAAAAATTGAGCGTTGCCGAGGTCAGAGCTCTTTTAGAGGCTGCTCCGGGAGTAAAACTGGTCGACGATCCGGCCGCTTTCTCTTATCCGATGGCCTTGGATTGTGCCGGCAAATTCGAAACCATGGTCGGCAGGATCAGGGAGGACGAATCGATTCCCAACGGCCTGAACCTCTGGGTGGTCGCCGATAACATACTGAAAGGCGCCGCTCTCAATACAGTGCAGATCGCCGAAAAGCTGGTCGAATCCCACCTCTGATCCTTAACCGTCGTCGGAACTTTTGCGAATAATTTCAGGCACAGCCCGGGGCCGCCGGCTCCTTACCCCGGGCAAAACCAGCGGAGTCTCGGCGATACGTCCCACCTCCGATCGGGTCAGGGAGGCGGTCTTCAATATTTTGGGAGATCGCGTCAAAGGGGCGGAGGTTCTCGATCTTTTTGCCGGCACCGGGGCGCTGGGGTTGGAGGCGCTGAGCCGCGGCAGTAGTGGGGCGGTGTTTGTCGATGCCGCTTCCGACGCGATCCGCTTGATCAAAAAAAACCTCGAACTATGCACTTTTGCGAACCGGGCCAGAGTGGTGAGGCGAGATCTGCTGAAAGGCCTCGCCTTTCTGGGCAGGTTAAAGCCCTTGGAAGGCTTTGAACTGATCTTCGTGGATCCCCCTTATCGCCGGGGAATCTCAACCAGGATTATTAAAAACCTTGGCAAATCCGCTTTGCTGGGCAAAAATGGATTATTGATAGTTGAAGAGGGTGCGGACATTGAGTTGCCCGAAGCCGTTGCCGGCTTGCGGATGATCGATCGCCGCCTCTATGGCGATACCGCCGTTTATCTATATGAAAACCTGCCCGACCGGGATATTGCATGAGTGATTACGAACCGTTTGTTCCCGAGCAAACCGAAAAATCGATTGCCGTCTATCCCGGTACTTTCGATCCCATCACCATGGGACATATCGACATCATCAACCGCGGTCTGACTTTGTTCGATAAGGTGATTATCGCCGTTGCCCAGAACGTCTCGAAGAAACCCCTTTTCAGTATTGGCGAGCGTTTAGAGATGATCAGGGAGAGCTTCCCCGACCGCGGCGAGCGGATCACAGTCGACACCGTCGATGGCCTCCTGGTCGATTACGCCTATACCAGAGGCGCCAAGGCGATTATCAGGGGCTTGCGGGCGG
>JBHEOZ010000285.1:0-2407 GCA_046260555.1 Desulfurivibrionaceae bacterium | reverse complement strand
GACCATCTGCGCCTGCTCTTCGCCCGGCTCGGCCATCCCCATTGTCCCGATTGCGGCGAGGAGATCCGCCCCCAATCGATTCAGGACATGGTCGAAACCCTGTTGCGGGAAGGGGAATCGACCAAGGTGATTTTGCTGGCCCCTCTGGTGGACGGCCGCAAGGGTGAGCATCGTGAAATCCTCCAGAGATTGAAAAAGGAAGGCTTTATCCGGGTGCGAATTGACGGCGAGATCCGTTCCCTCGACGAGGAGGTTGAGCTCGACCGCAAGAAGCGCCATCATATCGAGGCGGTGGTCGATCGCCTGGTGATCAAGGATACGGTTGAGCGGCGTCTCTATGACTCGGTGACCACGGCGGTAGGTCTGGCCGACGGCTTCCTGCTGGTTAACTTTCCCGACCAAAACCGCGATCAAATGTTCAGCGAGCGGGCGGCCTGCATCAATTGCGGGCGCAGTATGCCGGAACTGTCGCCCCGGCTCTTTTCCTTTAACAATCCCCATGGCGCCTGTCCCGAGTGCAGCGGCCTCGGGGTCAAACAGTTCTTCGACCAGCAGCTGGTCGTGCCCGACGGCGCCAAGAGCATCCGGCAGGGGGCCATCGCGCCCTGGGGCGATCCCTGGCGGGTCGGCGGCGGCCGGCGCCGTTTCAGGCGCGCCGGCGAGGGCGATGCCTCGGTTTACGGGCAGCAGCTGGAAGCGCTGGCCGCCCATTACCGGTTTTCTCTTGATAAACCCTTTGCCCGGCTATCCCCGAAGGTTCTCCGGATAATCCTCTTCGGTTCCGGCGATGAAGAGATCGCCTTCCAATACCGGCGCGGGGAGCGGCTGACCACCAGCCGGCTGCCCTTCGAGGGGGTGATCCCCACTCTGGCCCGCCGCTATATGGAAACCGCTTCCACCGCCGTCCGCGAGTGGCTGGCCAACTATATGAATGAACAGGCCTGTCCGGTCTGCCATGGGGCGCGGCTGAAACCGGAGGCGCTGGCTGTCCGGGTCGGGGGCTGGGCGATTAATCAACTGACCGCCCTGTCGATCGGCAACTTGCAGCAGGCCCTGCAGGAAATGGATTTCAGCGCCCAGGAACAGTTCGTCGCCGAGCGGGTTATTAAAGAGATCGGCGACCGCCTGATTTTCCTGATCAACGTCGGCTTGAGCTACCTCTCCCTGGAGAGGAGGGCGTCGACCCTGTCCGGCGGCGAGGCTCAGCGCATCCGGCTTGCTTCGCAGATCGGTTCAAGACTGGCCGGGGTCCTTTATATTCTCGATGAGCCGAGTATCGGCCTGCATCAGCGCGACAATCAGCGGTTGATCAACACCCTGACCCGCCTGCGCGATCTCGGCAACACCGTGCTGGTGGTGGAGCATGATTCGGATACGATCCTGGCGGCCGACTATGTGCTTGATATGGGGCCGGGCGCCGGGGTGCACGGCGGCGAAGTGGTCTTCAGCGGCACTGTCAAGAAGCTGCTCCAGTCGAAAAAATCCCAGACCGGCGGCTATCTGGCCGGCCGCCTTGAAATCGGGGTGCCCGCCCGAAGAAGGCGTCTGCCGGGGAAGAGCAAGTGGCTTTACCTCAAAGGGGCGACCGCCAATAACCTCAAAAATATCACGGCGGGCTTCCCCCTGGGGGTTATGACCTGCGTAACCGGGGTTTCCGGTTCGGGGAAAAGTTCGCTGGTCATTGAAACCCTCTACAAGCAGGTGCTCAACGGATTGAATGAGGGGCGGGAGATGGCCGGCCCCTGCAAGGCGATTAAAGGGCTGGAACTGGTCGACAAGATTATCGACATCGATCAGAGCGCGATCGGCCGCACCCCGAGATCGAATCCCGCCACCTACACCGGGGTCCTGACCCCGATCCGGGAACTCCTGAGCAATCTCCCTGAATCACGGGCCCGGGGCTATAAACCCGGCCGCTTCAGTTTTAACATGAAGGGGGGGCGATGCCAGGCCTGTGAAGGGGAGGGGGTGATCAGGATCGCCATGCACTTCCTGCCCGATATCTATGTGACCTGCGAGACCTGCAAGGGCAAGCGGTACAATCGCGAGACCCTGGAGATCCGCTATCGCGACAAAAATATTGCCGATATCCTGGCCATGAATGTCGAGGAGGCCCTGGAATTTTTCAGCAAGATCCCCCCGGTACGCGGCCGCCTGCAGACCTTGTTCGACGTGGGCTTGTCCTATATCTCCCTGGGCCAATCCTCCGTCACCCTCTCCGGCGGCGAGGCCCAGCGGATCAAACTGGCCCGGGAACTGAGCAAGCGCGGCACCGGCCGGACCCTCTATATTCTCGATGAACCGACCACCGGCCTCCATCCCGCCGATATCAAGAACCTGCTCAAGGTCCTGAACCGCCTGGTCGACCAGGGCAATACCGTGGTGATTATCGAACACAACCTTGATG
>JBHEOZ010000284.1:397-2435 GCA_046260555.1 Desulfurivibrionaceae bacterium | reverse complement strand
CACGAACGGTAAATCAATAAGTTATTCCGCTCACTCTGAGCCTGTCGAAGGGTTTTCTGACTTTTTGCGTCGCCATCAATTTTGACAAACTCGCAAAACAAGATGCTTTTTAGCTGATAACGCATAACTCCAGTTGGCACTAAAGCAAAATATACCAAGCCCTGCCACGATTTTTTTCAAATCCCCAAAAACCGGCAATCAGACAAAACGGCTTCGCTGTCTCTACAACACCCTTCCCAGCTTAACTTTCGCAAATCTGTTTACATTAAAATAAAATCAATTATTCTTGGCTCAAACCGCCACAACCCCGATTTTATACGCAACATGCCAAGGATCAACCATGATTATCAAACCGTTAGCCGCCTCTTCCCCGGCCGGGCTCGAGAAAATAGCCGACCTCCAGGACCGTTTCCAGACCGGCGACAGCAGCTGCCGGGAGATTGTCGCCGGGATCATCCGGGATGTCAGAAAACGCGGCGACGCGGCCCTCCTCGAATATACCCGCAAATTCGACTCGCCCGCAATCACCGTCGAGCAGCTCAAAGTGACCGAAGCCGAAATCGAGCAGGCCTTCAAGGAAGTAGACCGGAAGCTGAGTGACTCTCTGGATCTGGCCATCGAGAGGATCCGGGCTTTCCACGAGCATGAGAAGGAAGAATCCTGGACCGTCACCGGCGACCACGGCATCGTCACCGGCCGCCTGGTCAATCCGGTCGATTCTGCCGGCCTATACGTACCCGGCGGCCAGGGCGGTAAAACCCCCCTGGTCTCCTCGGTCCTGATGAACGGCATCCCGGCCGGGATCGCCGGCGTGAAAAGAAGGGTAATGGTCACCCCCGCCAACAGCGAGGGCCGGGTGAATCCCGCCCTGCTGGCCGCCGCAGGCAAAATCGGCATCGATGAAATCTACAAGGTGGGCAGCGCCTGGGCCATCGCCGCCCTGGCCTACGGCACCGAGCTGATTCCCCGGGTCGATGTAATCGTCGGACCCGGCAACCAGTTCGTCGCCGAGGCCAAGCAGCAGGTCTCCGGCCGGGTTCGGATCGACTTGATCGCCGGTCCCAGCGAGGTGCTGATTATCGCCGACCACACCGCCACCGCGGCCTACGCGGCGGCCGATATGCTGGCCCAGGCCGAACACGATCCCCAGGCCCTGGCCATCCTGGTCGCCACCAGCTCCGAAATCGCCGAAAGGGTGATCAAAGAGCTGGAAAAGCAGCTGCCGGAACTGAGCCGGGTCGAGATCGCCCGCCGCTCTTTAACGGAACGGGGGGTGGTCCTGATCGCCGATTCCCTGGACCAGGCCATCGACATCGCCAACCGGCTGGCCGCCGAGCATCTGGAGCTGATGATCGAGAATCCCCTCGACCAGGTCACGAGGATCCGGCACGCCGGGGCGATCTTCGCCGGCGACAACGTGCCGGAATCGACCGGCGATTACCTGGCCGGACCCAACCACGTCCTGCCCACCATGGGCACGGCCCGTTTTTCCTCGGCCCTGGGGGTCGAGACCTTCGTCAAGAAATCGAGCCTGATCTACTATTCCCGAGAGGCCCTGCTGGCCGACAGCGAACATATCCAGCGCTTGGCCAACCTGGAAGGATTGACCGGCCACGCCCGTTCGGCGGCAATCAGGACCGATGAACCAGAGTGAGCTTTTCCGCCGGGGCCTGGCCGGGCTCGGCCTCGATCTTGCCGAGCCGGCAATCGAGCAACTCCGCACCTATCTCGCCGAACTGCAAAAATGGAACAGGCGGATCAACCTGGTGGCCAAAGCGCCCCCGGAAACCCTGATCGAAATTCATTTCCTCGACTCCCTGACCCTGCTGCCCCTCGTCCAGGGCTGCCCGGAACCGGGCCTGATGGATGTCGGCAGCGGGGCCGGCTTTCCGGGTCTGGTCCTCAAGATCGCCTGCCCGGAACTGCCGGTCATCCTGGTGGAACCGCGCCGGAAACGCGCCGGTTTTATGCGGCAGGTGATCCGGACCCTGAAATTAAAGGGGGTTACCGTTCTGGAGAGCCGCCTCGAAATGGACAA
>JBHEOZ010000284.1:0-263 GCA_046260555.1 Desulfurivibrionaceae bacterium | reverse complement strand
TAACCAGCCGCGCCTTCTCCTCGGTGCACCTCTTTCTCGAACTGGCCGCCCCTTTCTGCGCCCCGGCCGGCCGGGTGATCTGCATGAAGGGCCGCAAGGGTGCGGCGGAGATCGCCGAATGGCAAAAGCTTTCGCCCGCCAGCCCCTTCAATCTGACCGAGACCATCGAAACCGTCTTGCCCTTCAGCGCAGTTCCCCGAAAACTGCTGCTCTTCACCAAAAAGCCGGGCCGGGAGGGTAAATTTTCGCTCCAGGTCTAGTAG
>JBHEOZ010000283.1:0-2442 GCA_046260555.1 Desulfurivibrionaceae bacterium | reverse complement strand
GCGTTGTCCCGCCAGCCATAGGGTTTGGCGCAGGTGACTTCCTTGACCAGATCGCGGCCGATCAGACCTGCCGAGCCTCTGGCCTTGGCGACCAGGGAGTCGGGATCGAGATCGGTGGTGGAGATCACCCCTTTCATCGAACCCTTGACCCGGAGAAGGCGGGTCAGGGCCCTGGTGTCGACCCCCTCGATCCCGGGGATATCGTGTTCGGCCAGGAAGTCGGCCAGGGTCGAGGTCGCTCGGAAATTGCTGGGGATCGCGTTGTATTCTCTGACGATCAAGGCGCCGGGATGGATCCGGTGGGATTCCATATCCTCGGGGTTGACGCCGTAATTGCCGATCAGGGGATAGGTCATGGTGACGATTTGCCCCTTGTAGGAAGGGTCGCCGAGGATTTCCTGGTAACCGGTCATGCCGGTGTTGAACACGATTTCTCCGCTTACTTCACCGCCGCCGGTAAATGTTTTTCCTTCAAAGATAGTGCCGTCTTCGAGAGCGATAAGTGCTTTCATGGCTGGTTCCTGTCTGTCCTTATTCCTGAAATGTCAGGTTGAATTGTTCGCGGCCTTCCATTGGAACATATGCCGCGAATCGCGTCAAATAACGGGGGCCGAGACCGGTTTCGGCAGATCTTTGTTAATGCAGCCTGTGATCTCGATCTTTTGGCGCTCAAAGCCGGGGGCCGGCAAAATCTCGCATCATCGGTAATTGCCGCGATGATCTTGAAGCCGCCGCCGCGCGCGCCTCTTCTCGATTTTTCAATCCCACGTGAAACCCCGAGCGCCATCGTAATCGCCACGATCACGATGCCTGCCGGTGATCCGGCGTAAACCGGAAAAGCAGCGGGGAAAGGCCGGGGCGAAAGCACTCTGGTCGGCAGGCGATAAATAAATTGTGCAGGCCAATGAATTGTTTGTTTGTCCACAATCCAATTCCAGATGATCTGGCGGAAAAAATCACGGTATTAGACATTATATCGTCAGATTCGTCAATCAATATTGATGGCGTCGTAAGAAGTCGATATACTGCGTAGCGGCCTGTTTTTGCTTAGCCACTCCGGGATTTTTTGCGAGTATGTCACAATATTGATTGGCGTGGTTGCCTTCAGTCGAGTTCGCGAAGCCCCGGATATAGACCGGGAATATTACGGACAGATAAAGGGTAATTACCGGTTTGACAGGAGGAAAATTCCCAAAAGCCGTTCCCGGATTCAGGATTATTTATAAATTCCGGCCAGAGCGGTATGGCAGTTCCGGCAGACTCCCGCCTCCAGATTAACCACTTCCGAACTGAAGCCGGTCCGGGTTATCAGTCTTTTGCCACAGGTCGGACAATAGGTGCTTTCGCCTTCGGGATCCAGCAGGTTGCCCGTGTAGACATGCTTAAGGCCGGCGGCCAGGCCGATCTCCCGGGCCCTTTTTATTGAAGAGGTCGGAGTGGCGGGCCGGTCGGTCATCTTGTAAGTGGGTTGAAATCGGGTGACATGCCAGGGAATATCCGAATCCAGTGACTTTATGAAGTTGGCGATCTCCTTCAGTTCGGCATCGGAGTCGTTCCAGCCGGGAATGATCAGGGTGGTCACCTCCACCCATACCCCCAGCTCCTTCATTAAAGTAATGGTGTCAAGTACCGGTTGCAGCTGGGCGCCGCAGACTTCCCGGTAGAATTTGTCGGTAAAGGCTTTCAGGTCTATGTTGTTGGCGTCGAGGAAGGGCGCGATTGCCCTGGTCGCCTCGGGAGTGGTGTAACCGTTACTGACAAAGACATTTCTAATGCCCTGTTCGGCGGCGAGCCGGGCGGTGTCCAGGGCGAATTCCATAAATATTGTCGGCTCGACATAAGTGTAGCTGATGCTGGCACACCCTTGCTGGCCCGCGCTTTCCACTACTTCCTGGGGAGTGCGATGGTTGCCGATAATTTCATTGTTGTAGCGGGAGGGGTATTGGGATATATCGTAATTCTGGCAGTGGCGGCAGTGGAAGTTGCAGCCCACCGTGGAAATCGAGTAGGAGTAGGAAGCGGGCAGGAAGTGGAAGAGCGGTTTTTTTTCGATGGGGTCGACGTTTTCGGTAATCAGCCGCCCGTAGACCAGACTGTAAAGCGTGCCGCCCTGGTTCTCCCTGACTCGGCAGAGACCCCTGTGCCCGTCATTGATCCGGCAGTGATGATTGCACAGGAAGCATTGGACGGCAGATTCCTCTCCATCGATCCTTTTATAGAACATCGCCTCGTGCAACATGTCTCCTCCTCGCTTGAAAGGTGGATGTGATTGGCATATTGTTATTTATGGCACGACTGCTTGGTGAATGGCAACCAAAAATAATTTCATTAATATCAGGTTGTTACGCAGGGGCTGATTCTTTTTAATTAAAACCGGAAACAAGTGATTGACAAAAGCTGGAAAGCCTATATATTAGCGGCTCCTAACGGGGACGGCCAAGC
>JBHEOZ010000282.1:0-2456 GCA_046260555.1 Desulfurivibrionaceae bacterium | reverse complement strand
TTGCCCTGGTCGACACGAAATGGCTGCCGACCACCGAGGCCGAATCCTTTGCCCGGCTGCTCGAACAGTTACGCGCCGGTGATTTCAGCCTGGCGCCCGAAAAGGCCGACATTGCGGTCATCGCCGTGGCCGGACCGGTGGAACATGGAACTTACTGCGCCCCGCCCTATATCTCCTGGGATATCGACCTGGCCAGGGCGGAAGAGCGCAAATCCTTACAACAGGCCTATCTGATCAACGATTTCGTCGCCCAGGCCTATGCCTGCCGCTCGCCGCTGGGCAAATCGGCCCGCCGGATCCTGACCGGGGAAATCGTAGCGGACGGGACCGTCGGCGTCCTTGGCGCCGGGACTGCCCTTGGCAAGGCCGGCCTGTTCCCGCTCCCCAGCAGCACCTTTCAGGCCCTGCCCTCCGAAGGAGGCCATGCCTATTTCCCCTTTGTTTCGGAACGGGAATTTGCCTTTCAGGAGTTCTTCCGCAAAAAAAGCGGCCGGCAGCACATCACCGGCAATCTCGTGGTTTCCGGCCGCGGTATGCGTTACCTCCACTGGTTTCTCTCCGGCGCGGAGCTGCAACCGCCAGAGGTTACCGGGTCCGCCGAATGGGCAAATTCCGAAACCCTGGCCTGGTTCGCCGGATTCTATGGCCGGGTCTGCCGGGATTATGCCCTGGAGATGCTGGCCCTCGGCGGTCTGTATATCGCCGGAGGAATTGCGGCCGAAAATCCCGAGATTCTCACCCATGCGAATTTCAAAAGCGAATTCCTCGATTCCCCGACCATGGGGCATCTCCTGGCGAAAATCCCGGTTTTTCTCATCACCGATCAGGACAGCGGCCTCTGGGGTTCCGCTTTCCATGGCCGGCAACTCCTCAGGCAAGGGTAAGGACATGCCGAAGCTGCCGGCCCTCTATAAAAAAGAAATTCAAAACGGTCCCGGCGTAACCCGGCATCCACGGCTGTAACCGTTCACCGGGGCGGTCGCCAAAGTATCCAAAACCGCCGGACTGTAACCGTTCAGCAGTGGTGCGGATTTGGCCAAGCGGACCGGCGCCGCGTACCTCGTGTACGTAAGCCGGGCCGATCGTCCGAAGATGCGGTGCTGCTGAACGGTTACCCGCGGCTCATACCCGAACCAGGAGAGACAGCATGGCTGACTATGATTATGACATCGGCATTATCGGCGGGGGCGCCGCCGGGCTCACTGTGGCCTCCGGGGCAGCCCAGCTTGGCGCCAAGACCCTGCTGATCGAGAAGGAAGAGGCGCTGGGCGGCGATTGTCTCCATTACGGCTGCGTGCCCAGCAAGACCCTGCTCAAGACCGCCCATGTCTATCACTTGATGAAAAACGGGGCGCAATTCGGGCTCCCGGCCCTGACTCCGCCGCCGGTGGATTTCCGGCAGGTTGCCGACCGGATTCGCTCGGTGATCGGGGCGATCCAGAAACACGACTCGGTGGCACGGTTCTGCACGCTCGGGGCAAAGGTGGAATTCGGACAGCCTGAATTCATTGACGAGCATGCCATCTCCCTTTCCGGCAAGTCCATTTCCGCTTCCGGCAAGTCCATTTCCGCCCGCAGCTGGGTGATCGCCACCGGCTCCTCGGCGGCGCTGCCGCCAATCGCAGGACTCGATAAAACCCCCTATCTGACCAATCGCGAGATCTTCTCTCTCGACCGGCTGCCCGCTTCGCTGATCATCCTCGGCGCCGGGCCGATCGCCGTCGAAATGGCCCAGGCCTTCGGCCGGCTCGGCAGCAAAGTAACGGTGATCCAGCGTAGCGGCCAGATCCTGAGCAAGGAAGACCGGGATCTGGCGGATATCGTCCAGCGGGAGCTTGAGAAGGAAGGGGTTACCTTCCGGATGAATGCCTCGGTGGTCCGGGTCGGCGATCTGGGAGATACGCGGGAGGTGGTGATCAAAAATGCGGCCGGCAAAGTCGAAACCCTCAAGGCCGAGGCGCTGCTGGTGGCCCTGGGCCGCTCGCCCAACGTGGCCGGGCTCGGCCTCGAAAAAATCGACATCTCTTTCGATCATAAAGGGATCAAGGTGGACAGCCGGCTCCGAACCAGCCATCACCATATCTATGCGGCCGGCGACGTCAACGGCGGCTATCAGTTCACCCACGTGGCCGGTTATGAGGGCGGAGTGGTTCTAAGCAACGCCGTCTTTCATCTGCCGAAAAAAGCCAATTACAGCCATGTGCCCTGGTGCACCTATACCAACCCTGAGCTGGCCGGCATCGGCATCAACGAAAAAAGCGCCAGGCAGGCCGGGATCGAGTATTCGCTCTTCAGCGAGGAGTTCGAGGGCAACGACCGGGCCCTGGCCGAAGGGGAGAGCGTCGGCCGGATCAAGCTGCTGCTGGATGGCAGGGAGAAACCTCTCGGCATCCAGATCCTCGGGCCGCAAGCCGGCAATCTGTTAAGCGAGTGGGTGGCGATCATGAACGGCGGGG
>JBHEOZ010000281.1:0-2474 GCA_046260555.1 Desulfurivibrionaceae bacterium | reverse complement strand
GAGTACGACGATGAAGAAAAGTAATTTATATTTAATACCTGGCAGCAAGTTGTCCCACCGGGGATCGGCAACCCACCAGACAACAAGTTTATATTTTAATGATTTATGGCACGGTTCGTTATCCATGCCGCAAAGCGGTTTTGCGCGCACACGATCAACCGACATAAACCGTAAGCCCCAAAAAGGAGAACTGGTATGAAAAAATATGGCGCTTTAATTGCACTCGGCGTCGCCATCATCTTCGGGGTGTTGGCCGTATATCTGGCTAACAAGTGGATGACGAGCCAACAGCCTGAAGTCCAGGCGGTGATCAGGGAACAGGTACCGACTACCAAAATCGTGATCGCTTCCCGGGACATCCCCGTCGGCACCATGCTGAATGGGCAGGTATTGGGTCTGGCCGAATGGCCGAAAGCCAATGTTCCCAAAGGATCCTTTCATGACATCAACGAACTGGTAGGCAGAGTGGCGGTTACCCGCCTGAGCGCCGGCACCCCCCTGCGAAAAGCGGAACTGGCGGAGGACGGTTCCGGGGCCGGCCTGGTTGCTTCTATTCCAAAGGGTAGCAGGGCCATGTCGATCCGGGTCGACGAAGTTATCGGGGTGGCGGGCTTCATCCTGCCCAACACCTTTGTGGATGTGGTCCACGTTGATCCCAACCAGACAAACAATCAATCCTCCATCATCCTCGAAAAGGTCAAGGTTCTGGCCATCGCCCAGGAAACCTATACCGACGAAAAAGGGGGCAAAGCCAAGGTCGTCCGCACCGTCACCCTCCAGCTCACCCCCGAGGAAGCGACCACCCTCGCTTTGAAAACCAGGAGAGGCAGCATACACCTGCTGCTGCGCAACCCGCTCGAAGATAAATCGGTAAAAATCGCCGCCGCGCCGAAGCCGGAAATAAAAAATAACCCGAAACCAAAACCGATTCCCGTTCTTCAGTCACGGGTCACTTCTCCGCTTCCCGCTCCGTACACGATCGAGATCATCAGGGGGTCAGACAGAAGAGATGTCCGCTTCAAAGATATCGAGTCAGAGGCTATCATCCAATAATAACAGGAGTCCATTATGAAAAATCAGCGAGCGCCACTGTTTTGCAAAGTGCTGATACTGCTGGCCGTCTGCGGTTTGCTCTTCGGCGCCGGGGCGACAGCCGCGGAATTGAACAGACAGACCCTCCAGCTTAAACTGGGAGGTTCGGACATCATAAAGACCGTCGCTCCGTTCAAGCGAGTCACCGTAGCCAATTCCGACATTGCCGACGTGGTCGTCCTCTCTCCCAGGGAAATCTACGTCTACGGCAAGGAAGTCGGATTTACCAGTATGATTCTCTGGGAGGCGGGCCAGGAAAAAACGGTACTGGATGTAGTCATCGCCCTGGACATCACCGCTCTTAAAGAGCAACTCTATGAGCTGTATCCGAACGAAGATGTCCAGGTCTATGCCTCCGAATCAGGCGTGGTTCTTAGCGGCACGGTGTCGGGACCGGAAGTGGTTGAGCAGGTCTTGCGCCTGACCCGGACCTTTCTGCCCGTCAAGGCCGAAGGCCAGGGCGATACCGGCGGCAGCGGCCGTTCCGGAGCGGGGATTACCAACCTTCTGAATGTCGGCAATCTGCAGCAAGTTATGCTGGAGGTAACCTTTGCCGAGGTTACCCGCAACTCGGGCCGCGATCTCCAGGTCGGCATGGGTCTTAATGACATGGGAACCGACCTGGGCAACGATTTCATCAAGGGTTCGGCAGGGATCGGTAATCTGGGGGTCAGCGGCTTAGGCACTCTGGCCGGGCAGGCCGCGCAATCGCTGCTCTTTAATTTTGCCGGCAATGCCGCCAATATCTTTGTCGAGATCGACGATTTCACCGCCGCCCTGCGATTCCTGGAGTCGGAAGGTCTGGCCCGCACCCTGGCCGAACCCCGGCTGGTCACCCAGTCCGGTCAGGAGGCCAGCTTTCTGGCCGGCGGCGAATATCCTATCCCCGTAGTACAATCGGCTGGAGCCGGCGACAATCCCGTGGTCACCATCGAATTCAAGGAATTCGGAGTGGGACTCGCCTTTACGCCGGTAGTTATGAGTAATGGTAAAATCAGCCTGCAGGTGACCCCATCGGTCAGCACCATCACCGATACGGCAAGCACCGCCGCCGGAACCGTGCCTATTCTGACTACTCGTAAATTAAATACCAATGTCCAGCTCCAGGATGGCCAGACCCTGGCCCTGGCCGGTCTGCTTCAGGACAACATGCGTGAAATCCTGACCAAAATTCCTTATCTTAGCGACATCCCGATTCTCGGCACCCTGTTCCGCAGTACCAATTATATCCAGGACAAAACGGACCTGCTGATCGCCGTCACCCCCCATCTGGTCAAGCCCGGCCGGGAAGGCTCCATAGAGTTTCCGGGTCAAAATATCCAGATCCCCAATCGCTATGAATTTTATCTGGAGGGCAGGCTTGAAGGCCGGCGCTCGGATGA
>JBHEOZ010000280.1:0-2485 GCA_046260555.1 Desulfurivibrionaceae bacterium | reverse complement strand
TCTTTTTGGGTATACCATTAGTATTATTAACATCGTTGCCGCCTTGCATCTGCACCGTTCTCGAACGCTCACGGATTAAGGTAAATTCCAGGCCGCCGCCGTCAACCAACACCCCGGATCATCAGCTTTTGCAATCATCTTATCCGCCATACCGCCTTTTCAGGAAAAGAGGCACCCCGGGCTTTTTTACACCCGCAGGGCATAAGTTTCGTATGAGCAGGCGAGCTGCTCAACTCAGCTTTATCTTTCTGGCACTTGCCTTCTGTGTGGTTCAGCGGAGCAATGCCCAGGAAGGGCCCACCGAACCATGGACCCTCGAAGCCGACCGGATAACCTACCGGAACGATCCCCAGGAGGTCAGCGCCGAGGGCGAAGTGGTCATGCGCCGCCGGGAAAAAGATTCCGACATTCCCCTCTTGCTGGAGGCGGACGCCGTAACCTACCGGGTCGAAAAATCCCAGGTCGAGGCCACCGGGAACGTAATCCTCAAGGAAAAAAGCGGCACTATTTCTGCCGCCGACGTTCACCTGAATTTACGGGAGCGCACCGGAAGATTGTCCGCCACCACCGTGACCCTGGCCGACCAGGAAATCATGTTCAGCGGCAGACTGGCCGAAAAGACCGGAGAGGCGAGATATATATTTCACGACGGCCTGGTAACCTCCTGCCGAACCACGGGGGACGAGGCTCCGGACTGGTCGATCAACTGGAAAAAAGCGGATATTACCGTTGACGGCCTGGCCTTCCTCAAACATGCCACCTTCAAGATAAAAAAGGTTCCGCTGCTCTACATTCCGTATCTGATCCTGCCGGCCAAGACCACGCGCCAGACCGGCTTCCTGTTTCCCGAGATCTCCCATTCCAGCCGGGACGGCGTCGGTTTGATCGCCCCCCTCTTCATAAACCTGTCGCCCAGCAGCGATCTGACCTTTTATCCGGGCTATTACCAAAAACGCGGGGTTTTCAGCGGCCTGGAATTCCGCCACCTGTTTGGCGATGACTCCAGAGTAACCCTGGCCGCCAACTACCAGCATGACCGCACCGAGGACCAGGGGGTGGCGGGCGGCGACGACGATTACCGCCGGGACGGTTTTTTCAGGACCGAGCACGACCGTTACTGGCTGCGAGGCAAGGCGGACCACCATTTCTCCCACGACACGGTGCTGCATCTAGATATCGATACGGTTTCGGATCAGGATTACCTCCACGAATACCGGGGCGGCATAACCGGTTTTTCCGAGAGCAACCTGGACTTTCTCGAAGATTTCAACCGGGGTCTCCAGGAAGCCACTCTGAATTTCCGGGAATCCATCCTCCAGATTGCCGGCCAGGGCGAGATGAGCGGCGGCGGCCTCGAAGTACGCTATACGGACAACACCTTGAGCGATTATACCGGCGACGAAGCGCTCCACACCCTGCCCAGAATCCTTTTCGACAGCCGGCAGCCGCTCGCGGACCTCCCCGTGAGTTTCGGCTGGAACTCCGAGTATGTCTATTATCGGCTCGAAGAAGGAATCGGCTACCAGCGCCTTGACCTGGAGCCCAGCCTGATCATGCCGATCCCCCTCGGCTCCCTGATGGAGGGTTCCGTCATCGGCCGCTTCCGGGAAACGCTCTACAATATTGAAACCGTCAACTCACCGAACGCCTGGGACTCGGCGGACACCCAGAACCGCGATTCCGTCAATTTCACCACCAACGTCGCCACCATACTGGCCCGGGACTTCCCTTTCCAGGGCGAGCGGCTGCTCAACCACGCCTTCCGGCCCAATCTGCGCTATAACTATCTGGAAAACAGTGACCAGAGCGATCTCCCCGATCTGGACAATGTCGACCGGCTCGAAGATGACAACACTCTTACCATGGAACTGCACAACTACTTCCGGACCAGCACCTCCGGCCCGGAAGGCTTCAGCGCCCGGCAGGTCGGCTTTCTTAAATTGAGTCAATCCTACGATCTGACCGAGGCGAGACGCCAGCCGGCCGAGCCCGCCGATAGCCGTCAGCCTTTTTCCGATATCGCCCTTGATCTTGAGATATCGCCGCTAAACCGCCTTTTTTTCCGTTATCAGACCGCCCTAAGCGTATACGGAGAAGGGGTGAGCCGCTACAAGCTCCAAGGCCGCTACAGCAACAGCCGCAAAGACAGCCTGATCGTCGACTACGATTACAGCAAGGGCGAGGCCAGAAATCTGAGTCTTGCATCGCGCTTCAAGCTGACCTCCTATTTAGCGGCGGGCTACAGCACGACCAGATCGCTGCTCCTTGATCACACCACCGACGAGACCCTGAGCCTGATCTTCACCGCCCAGTGCTGGCAAATGGAGCTGGCCGGCACCAGGGATTCCGAAGACCGGCGGGTTATGCTGACCTTCTCCCTGACCGGGATCGGCAAGGCCTTTGAGATGCGGAAAGCCGGAGTCTGAACGGAGAGAGTGTCTGTCCAGAAATGAGGATTTTTGTCCGAGAACGAGAAGCAAGGATG
>JBHEOZ010000028.1:11746-12675 GCA_046260555.1 Desulfurivibrionaceae bacterium | reverse complement strand
ATGAAGCGTACTTCAGTACGCTGTAATGACGAGACAATTTGCAGCAACGCGGGAGCCGGCGACTTTTTGCGACGCCAATCTCACAACCGCTCGGCAGCCTTCTTTATATTGGCGATCCGCTTTTCATTGGCCGGATGGGAGCTGAGAAAGCCGCCGCCACTGCCGAACCTGGCTTGCAGGGTCTCGATGGCCCGCAACATGGCGTAAGGGTCATGCCCGAGATCATTCAGGGTCCTGACCGCGAAATTGTCAGCCTCCAACTCGTCCTCCCGGGAAAAATGGGCGTTGACCGCCGCCTGCCCCAACTTGCCGAGCTGCGAGGAAGTCAGGGTGCCGATCGTGCCGCCCACCGAGACCGCCGCCTTGAAAGCCGTGTCGGTGAGGATCATTTCTTTCATCTGGTTATAGCTGTGCTTGAGCTGGACATGCCCGATTTCGTGGCAGATTACCGCCAACACCTGCTCGTCGGGCATGGCCTCCATCAGGCCGGAGTAAACCCGGACCGTGCCGTCGGCCATGGCGAAGGCATTAACCTCTTCCGCGAGATAGACTTTGAAGTCGAAATTCTGTCCGCCATAGTTCCGTAGCCCTCCGGTCAGGTTCTGCAACCGGATCGCATAAGGATTGCCCTCCGGCGCCACCTCGTGCTTCCTGTCCATCTCCTCGGCCGCCAGCGAGGCGGTTTGTTTGACGCTATTTTCATCCAGGGTGGTGGCCTGCAACACTCCGACCCCAAGACCCAGGGCCGCATCCTTGTTAAAACCGTCGTCGGCGGCACAACCGGAAACCGTCAGAACGGCAAGCAGGCAGAGGAGCAGTTTGCGCGGGACCATATTCTTCTCCAAAGTTGATGAACTCACAAAAAATCAAAAAAGCTGTCATTTCGAACGAATGTGAGAAATCTTATTCTTTACACCCACAGGGCACCC
>JBHEOZ010000028.1:3356-11711 GCA_046260555.1 Desulfurivibrionaceae bacterium | reverse complement strand
ATTATGGCAATGCCGACTTCCCGGCAACAATATTTAATTAACTATATCCCCGCTGCGAATATGGATCAAGAAAACTTGATGCGTTCGCAAAAAACTCGCCAAAGATTAATAAAAATCACTTCGACAAGCTCATCACGAACGTTAAAGCAACAGGTTGACCAGCTCACCCTGAGCCTATACGTTGCGCCGCTCATCCTGAGCCTGTCGAAGGAAGGGTCTTTTGACTTTTGCGAACTCTTCAAACTTGAATCGGTCATCAGCCGGGACCGAAAAAATTATGAAAACAAACAAAGTTATTGCAAAAGTGTCCGATTTTAGTACAACCGATAAAAAAGGTGCTCTTTTCTCCTTGGAAAGGTCTCATCAGTAAGTTTGTTCCGCGTATTGCACCTTGCCTGAAGCCGGTTCTCGTATCCCTTGCGAGAACCGGCTTCCCCTTTTCAACCTGACTCCGTGACGACTATTGGACAGTTCGTCCTGATATCTGCCAGTAATTACTTCTTTATGTGTCCGTGATCGCGGTGGAGAAATCACATCCGCCCGCCTTTCGGTTTGCCCTCGGCGGTGGTCACAAGGCTCGGTCTGATTATCGGCCTGCACGCCGGCACCCATTCGAAAAGCGTGGTCCCGGGTGCATCTTGACAATTGCCATCGCCGACTCCCTTTCCGATGCCCTGGCTATTCACGTTTCCAAGGAGGCGGAGAAGGCGCATACCGGCACAATGTAACAGGCTGTTCAGTAATTCAATTTTATGAGCAGATTCAAGACCTGCCCGTCGTACGAAAATTCGGCTTCGGAGAAGGAAGGCGCACTGAGCATCGAGACCTCCGCGCCGCCTGAAAAGCCATAGCCTTCTTTCGGCACGCCAAAAATATTTGTGTCAAGCTCACCATTTAAATTTTCATCGTGAATCACGGCTAGGGCGTAAGTCCCCGGCTCGACGCCTACAAAGTCGCAGTGGGCCTCCCGCCCCTTAACCTTTGCAATCATGATTTTATCCGCGTAGCGCATAAACTTCTTCGGGTATCCTTTCGGGCCTGAAAAAAGCGCACACGCGACACCGCCGGCGTTGTTTCTGATATTCGGAATCTCCAGATGAATTCCTTCACAGGATGATTGCGCAAAGGCGAGGCCGGGGAAATTGGCAGTGATCGATCCCACCCACCATGCAAGACATAAAACCCCGAGGGGCAGCGGGGTTCCCGGGTTCATTTTCCGGAAAGCCGCCGGGGATTTGCCAATCGTTAAATCATTCATCCTCTCTATTCCCTCTGCGGATAATTCCCGGGCTGCTCATAAATTTCAGCTTGGCACCCACAGGGCATAAGTTTCGTACGAGCAGACAAGCTGCTCAACTCAGCTATAAATTCCCATATTTTTTCCGCAAAAAATGTTGGAGGAGATAGCCGGCCAGCAGGAGGGCCAGGGCTGTGATCAGGATTTTCAGATCCATTTCCATTACGGCGCCGCCCAGAACGATAAAGGGGATGCTCAGTCCGAACTGGGCGGTCCAGTTGATCACCATATAGGGAACAAATCCCAATTCCGCCATGGCCAGAAGGTTGTTTTTGGCCACGTAGGGCAGACCGGGAATCAGCATGAAGATAACGGCGGGCCACTTCCTTTTGCCGTCATCGAATTTGGGGATCGAAACATTAAAAGGCTTAAGCAGAACCTCAACCCACCTTCGCAGGAAGGAATGGACCAGATAATAGGTGACGGCCATATGAAATGCCATGATTAGCGCCGACAGGAGCAGACCCTGAACGATGCCGAATTTGATCCCCACCAGGACCAGAAAAATGGTGATCGGCACCCCGACAAGCGGCAGGAGCAGCATCAGAAAGAGGAAGAAGGTGGGATGGATGTGGCTGGACAGGTATTCGCTCAGAACGATCGTCGGCTCATAGCGGTAGATAAGGTAAATGGCCGTGGTCAAAACAACGACGGCCGCGGTACCGATCATCACCAGTTTGCCTGTGTCGATTTTTCCAGGTTTTTTTTCCTGCATGGCTTATGTCCCGCTTAACTGGCGCCTGTCCATAAATGGTCTTTTTGCCCGATAACTTCGTCGCCGCAGAGTCGGAAAGTGCTCACGTACCCGAGTACGTGAAGTTTATGCCCTTTAGGGTGCTTTTCCGACATCCTTGCTTCTCGTTCTCGGACAAAAATCCTCATTTCTGGACAGACACTAACCGGCCGGCTCGATTTCGGGGTCGTAAATGAAAACGCTGAGTACCGGCAGATGATCGGAGGCAAGCCGGCACTCCCAGTCATTGATGACGCTCTCGCTTACCGGAGCCAGGTGCCGCGAATGGAAAACATGGTCCAGCCTGAACATTGGATACGAGGAGAAAAAGGTCGGGTCCGGCTGGGAGGCAGGGTAGATTTTCCGGGCGTCCCGCAGTTTTTCGGTCAGCAGGTTGTATACGGCCGAGTTGACGCCCGCATTCAGATCCGCGCAGAAAATCACCGGTTCCGGGACCGGGATCTTATCGAGTAACCGTTTTACGATGTGTTGGATCTGGATCAATCTCTCTCTTTTAAGCAGGCCCAGATGGGTATTGAACAGATGAACCGGGCCGTGGCGGGTCTCGAACCTGACCCAGATGAGCCCCCTTTGTTCGACGGGATTGGCCATGGTGAATCGGGGTAGAAAGATGCAGCTCATGACCCTGAAGGGAAAACGGCCCAAAACCGCCAGGCCGTATTCACCTCCCCCGTCCTTAAGGATCGGGAAAAAGACACTCTGCATGCCAAGCTGTTCGGCAATCATCGCGATTTGATCCTGACGGCCGGTGCGCTCCATGTTGCGGTCGACTTCCTGGAGGGCCACAATATCCGGATTGTGACGGTTGATGATCCTGGCAATCCGGGCCGGGAAAAGTTTGCCGTCCATCCCGATGCAACTATGGATGTTATAAGTCATTACCCTGATGATTTCCGGGCCATAATCGTTTTTCCGCACGGCGGGAACGGGAGCCGGCCGCCTGTTTGCGAGAATGCGCCTGACCTGGCTCCGGAGATCAAGGGGGCGCAGATGGGCCTGATAGCCGGCCTCGGCAAGCTCCGGAATATCCGGGAGAATGACGAATCCCTTGGTCTCATTAGCGCCCGGCCCGCCGTGGGAACCGTTTTCGATCGGGAAGCTCAGGGATTCGCCTTCGGGCCGCCAGCCGGAAATAACAAAATCACCGGCGTCTCGATGGCGGCAGAGAATCAGCATGTCTTCGGTGACTTCCCCGAGAAAGGGGTGATCGGCGCCGAAAGCCTCCGGGGCCTTTTCAGACAGCTCGCCGCTGCCGGAGGGGGTGGTACAGATCACCGTATCGTCGCGCACATGAAAGACCAGGGGTATTTCCGCCTCCCGGACCAGCCGTGCGGCATAGTCCATCATCTCCCCGGGTGCGGGTTGGAGCGGCAGATAGATGTGGCCCAACGGCCCCATGGCGGTGATGTGGATTCTGCCGTCGCCGCCCTTGTTCTGGACTCCGGGCGATTCATCCTTTGTACCGCGCCGCAGAAAAGCCATGCTCCGCTGTTGAAGCTTGGCATGGGGAATCATGCTCTCCGGCTCGGCATAGTCGCAATCCTTGAGCATCCCCAGGCTGAACACCTCCCTGATCGCCTCCCGCAGGGTTCTGCCGGTCCAGAGCAGGTAGGGTACGACGTCTTCCTGGCCGTGGTCGGAATAGATGAAGATCTGATAGTCCCGTTTATTCGAGCGCATCGCCTTATTGACCAGATCCTTAATGGTGGCGTCGATGCCCTTCAGGGTCCAGAGGGCGAAGGCGGAAGAGGGGTTGCGGCGGTGGGAATGTTCGTCGTAACCTATAAAATTCGCATGGATGATCGGCAACCCCCGGGCGAGGTCAATTTTGACATGCAAACGGACCAGCTCCCGCATGACGATACAGGCGCCGATCCGCGAAAAGACGAATTTAAATTCCTTATACAGGTTTTTGCGATTGAAAATCCCTCTGAAAAAATCAAAAACCGCCAGTCCCGCTTCCAGCAGAGAGAGCCCGATGATCCGGCCGATTTTATCCAGATTACCGAGAAAGAACCAGGCCAGTTTCCTGAGTTTGATATCGCGAAAAATGGAATCGAGGGTCATGGACTGAATGCAGAAACGGGCCTCCTCGGCGCCGCCGGCAAAAATATTGCTATAGGAACTGCCGCCGGCAAGCAGGCCCTCATCCTTTTTTTCGAGTTCCCCGGCAAGCTCTTCCACCGCCGCCGCGTCGAACATAACTTTTTCCCGGCGCTCTTCACGATTAAAATATTTGAAGGCAGGGACAGCGGTCCTGACCCCGAAAAAAAGCTCAGCCTGGACGGCCGGCGTGGCCGAAGGCAGCCCGGAATAAAATTTTCTCAAGACAAAATGTTCCCGCTGGATCAGGCGCTGCAGAAAGGGTAGCCGGTTTTTGTCAATAGCCGCCAGCAACCGGTCATAACCGAGGCCGTCAATCTGGATAATCAACACCCCGGGAGAATGAACCGCATGCTCGTCGCCGCCATATTTCCTCTGCCGCAGATGTCGGGCCGCCCATTCGCTGCGACTGAAAAAGCGGCGGAAACGGTGTATTTTTCTGCCCAGGCGGCTAAGCAAATCTCACCTCTCCGGCTGATCATCCGAGAAAGAGCCAACCGCGGCGGCCGCCTTTTCCTGCAGGAGTTCCCATTCGGTTCTGATTGCCAGCCGGGCCGAATCAAAGATGTCGATTTCGGTGAGGTGGGGATAATGGCCGCCGGCGATGGTTTTCTCATAAAGATCGGCGAGTCTGGCGGCGCTTTTCCGCCGGGAAAATTCCCGGGCGGTTGCAAGGGCGTTACGGCTCCAGCCCTCAAGCCGTTGCCGGTCAGCCAGGGCCTCAGCCAGAACCCGGGCAAATTCATCCTCGGAGGCGTCCGCGGCCAGTCTGATGCCGTTGACCTCGTCCCGCATGACATCATCGACCCCGGAGGCACTCAAGGCAATGACCGGCGTCGAAGCGGCCATCGCCTCGGCCAGTACCAGCCCCTGGGTTTCGGAACGGGAGGCGAAGACGAAAATATCGGCGGCGGCATAGCAGTCGGCAAGCTCATTGCCGGTAAAGTTGCCGGGCATGATCAGACGCTCTTCAATATTGTTATCCCGGAAGATCTCCCTTATATCCGGTTCCGCGTCTCCCCTGCCGGCCACCACGAAACAGGCCGCGGCGTTTTCCTTTATATAGCGGGCTACGGCGCCGGCCAGAAACGGCAGGTTTTTCTCCCTGGCCAGTCTCCCCACATGTCCTATAACCACCGCATCCCTGTCGATCCGATGCTTCTGCCGGAAGCGGCCGCCATCGCCATTTTGAAAAAAATCGAGATCGATGCCGGTGGGAAGGACCTCCACGGCCGATTTCACCCCCCGTTCGATCAGGAGCTTCTTGACGCTGGTGCTGGGGGCGATCACCTGATTGCAGAGATTGGCGTATTGGGTGGCCAGGCTGATCACAAAGCGTTGCAGAACCTTGGAGTTGAAAGGAACGTAATGGGTGTAATTTTCATAGAGGGTGTGATGGGTAAAGACCAGGGGCAGGTCAAAGGAGCGGGCGGCGCGCAGGGCCGCGTCCCCGAGCAGAAAGGGGTGATGGCTGTGGATGATATCGGCTTTGAATTCCTCGATCGTATCATCGATGATGCCGGGAACCGGGATCCGAACCGAAAAATCACTGCCGTTAAAGTTCTGGATCGCCGGGACCCGGACCACATCCCCGGCAGGTTCACTGTCCATCTCCGCAAAGGTCGGGGCGATTATCCGCACGGCATGGCCGGCCTCGCGCAGATCCTCGGCAAAGGTCGATACCGAGCGGGCGACCCCGCCGACATGGGGCAGGTAGGTATTGGTGAACATGCAGATTTTCATATTTTATACCCACAGGACATAGGTTTCGTTTGCACCCTAAAGGGCATAAAAGCGGACAAGCTGCTCAACTCAGCTTTATTCTTCGCTTTCAAGGATGCATCGATAATCGGGAGCGCGGATAATCTTGGTTTTGTATCCCGGCAGGGAGGCAATTATCTCCCCGGGCAATTTTTCATACCAGTCGGCGATAAGGGTCATGACCGGCCGGCTTTCCCGGCAATCGATTTCGACGCTGATTTTGCCGAAGGGAGTCAGGGTCGGCCCGTAGGCAAGTTTCTTTTTGCGCTGCACCCATTCGGGCAGAACCCCGCGGCCGATGTAGAGGCGGTCCCCGTCATCCATGACGAACATATTGCGGATCAGCATCAGCCATTCCGCCGCCGCCCAGCCGTGCTGGCCATCGCCCATGCAGCCGCCGTCGGTGAGGGGATGAATGGCCTCGGGCCACTGGCCGGTCGGCGAGGCCAGATCGGCCGCTGAATCCATTAACTCCCGGAAGCGGAGATCGCCGGCCCTGAGATAGACCTGAGCCAGCTCCAGGGTCATGTAGATATTGATCCCGGAATGGATCATATCCTGGAAGAAACTGCCTTTCTGCATGCAGTTGTGGAGGAGATAGCCGGCGGTGGCCATCATTTTCCTGTCGCCCGGGGCCAGGAGCTGCAGGGGGTAATCGGCGACAATGGCGCCGATGGCGCCGGAGTCAAGGCGGCGGTTCGGGGAAGTGGGCACCGCCTCGCTCTTGATTTCCGCGGCGACCAGGGCGATGCTGTGGAAAAGGTCTTTTTCCATTTCCGTGGCGATCTTCCTGATCTTTTCCTCCTCTTCCTTCAGGCCCCGGGCCGCCATGGTGTCGGCGGCGCCTTTCAGGCCGGCCACCGCCCAGAAGTCATCCCAGTAATAGTTGTCGTTGGGGCCGAAATGCTCGGCGCTGAAGCCCGGCGGCAGCAGGCCTTTCACCTTTGGATTTTTTGGGGAGGAAACCCGCTTTTTGTCGAGCCAGCCGGCCCCCCTGATCATCGGCTCCAGCCAATCGGAATTGAAGGCGCCGCCGGATAACAGGCGGTAGCGGTTCCAGATCCACAGGACCTGGCCGTTCGAATCCCATTCGCCGTCCTGGGAATGGAAAAAACCACTCCTGGTCTGATGCCCGGCAAAGGTATCGAGATGTCGGCGGCTTCTCTCCTTAAGACCGATAGCCAGCAGGGCGTTCAGCATGATGCAGGCGTCCCGGAACCAGAAACGGTTGTAGGTGTAGGGACCGGGGATGATGCTGCCGGCCGAGAGATGGATCATGGTGCGGGTGGCGGTGTCGTAGAGGAACTTGATCCGGAGATCGGGGATCTGCAGGTCCGCGGCTTCCTTTTCCGCTTCCGACCAGCTTCTTGAACCGGTCAGCCCGGGAAAATCCTCGGAAGGCGGCAGCGGCACCGAAAGGGCGAAATTCTTCCGGGTCTCATAGCCCTCGATCCGGTGGAATGCCGCCGAGGTGACCATGCCGATCCGGCAGGTTTTTTCCGTGGTTGAAGGCTCTTCGCCCAGCCGGAAAAAGACGTCGCCTTCCCGATAGTCCGAAAAGAGAGTTTTTTCCGGCTTTTCCGCCAACAGAACCCTGGTCTCGTTGTTCACCAGCCAGCCGTTTTCATTTTTCAGCAGAGCGGCTTTTTCGATAAACTGCACCCCTTCTGGATTATAGGGCCGCAACGTGAAAATCAGCCAGCCGCCGATCGAGGAGTTTACCCTGGCCGTCAGCTTAAAGACGGCCCCGCTCGAATCAATCTCCATAAAGGCCTCGGTGGTCAAGCTCGCCGTTTCCGTCTCGCTGCGGGAAATGACCCGGCGGTTCGCGTCATCCCGGAGCTGCTGATCGACGTTTTTGAGCCTGGAAGGAAGTATTGTGCCGCCCTGATCGTCCAGAAACCAGCAGTCGATCGACCAGCCGTCATGCAAGGGGGTCACCAGACCGTGGGGATCGACAATAGGATAGATGGGCAGGTCCGGCTGGCCCACCGCGGTCCAGTTTCGATGGGTGAGATTGATATGGGAGAATGAAAAGGCCCGCGGAATGAATGAGGGATCCCGGGGATTGAACTGCCGTTCCACCCAGTACGGCCAGACCCAGTCGAGATTGTGCTGGATCGCCTTGGTATTCAGAAGACCCCGGGCATGAAAGATAAACCCGGCCCGCAGGAGCTCAATCGGCTCCTGAACCTCGGAGGGCTGGGCGAAACTTCTGATCCGCGCCGCCACCGACAGGGGATCGATTACGTCGAAACGCCTGGCAGCCATCCGCAGCAGGATTTTCCAGGGAAATAACCGATTAAGCATAAAGTCTAACTCCCCTTTCGATATTTACGGATACGAGTACCCCCCACTCCTCACCCCCACACCGTCACAGCCCCCTTGTAGCTGTCCTTAAGTCCTTAACCTTGAACCTTGAACCTGTCCTTAACCTCAC
>JBHEOZ010000028.1:0-3346 GCA_046260555.1 Desulfurivibrionaceae bacterium | reverse complement strand
ACCGCGATGCGGCAGACTTCGCCCGCCAGCGGCAGACCGGCCATTTTCAAAACAACCGGAGGTTCCCTGAAGAGGGCGCATGAACCAAGCAGCAGGGTCAAGACAAGGATCAGCACCTTCAACGCGAAATCCCACCCAGATATTTTCACCCACATAAATATATCCCTGAAACTTGATTCAAGGGGCTACCTAAAAGCCTCAAGCGGCAAGGGACGAGGCGGTGAGGAGTGAGGAGTGAGGAGTGAGGAGTGAGGAGTGAGGAAAAACTGACTTCCCTGACCCCCTTTACCAGGGGCGTAGATCTAAATCGGCCTCCCATGGATTCTTCCCTAACCCCTTACCCCTCACCCCTCACTGTCCTTAACCTCACCCCTCACCCCTCACCCCTCACCGTCATAGCCCCTTTAACCTGCCCTTAACCTAACCCCTTCCATACTGACCGGCCAGACATGAAAACCCCGATCCTTTTTGAACCCCACCCCCAGGGCGCCCTTTTCCAGATAGAGGGCCCAGGCCCAGTCGGTTTCAAAAAAGCTGGTGGTCGAGGACCAGTAAGTCTCCCCCAGATTAATAAAGGGATTATCCTCCGGCAGAGCCGGGCTGGACCGCGAACAATCGATCAGCGCTTCGAGGACCCTGATATTCGGCAGCCGCCACCCTTTTCTGCCGCCAACCCCGACCCTGTTAAGTTCCTCGACGGCCGCCAGGGCCTCCCGCCAGCTGACCGGCCCCTTGGTCAAATCAGCATCCTTAAGCCAGACCAGCCCGGTCAGCCGGTCGGCAACCGTTTCATTTTCGGCGACGAAACGTGGCGCCGGCATCGATACCCCGAGCCGATATTCGCCGTCCTGCCCGGTGCCGGTGCAATCGATTGGCCCGCCCTTCTCGTCATAACAATCGACCTGACCGCTTCGGGCCAGAACCGAAGACCCTTCGCCCCGCACCGGCCAGACCAGGTAGTATTGATCTTTCCTGCCATAGAACATCCGCGCCCCTTCGAGATGGAGGTACCACGCGTAGGCGGGATTGATCGCCGCGCTGGTCGAAGTCCAGTACCAGCCGAGGAAGTAATTCTCGAAGGGATGACCGGCGGGCAGGGCCGGCTTCCTCGTCCCGTAAGCCATCAGGCTGTGAAGTTCCCGGCGATTGGGCAGACGCCAGTCGCCGTGGCCGAAAAGATTTTCGTCATTCAGCCCTTTGACGTAGTCCAGCGATTCCTGCCAGGTCAGGGGGAATTCATTGAGATTGGCGTTTTTGGTCCAGCCCAGCCCGGTGAGCCGGTCCTGGACGACATCGCCTTCCACTTCAAAACGTGAATCCGGCCAGGCCAGGCCGAACCGGTCGGTACCATCCTGGCCGGCCCCCTCGCACGGGATCTCGTTGCCATCCTGGTCGTAGCATTTGGTCTGCCCGGTTTGCAGGGGTTTTAATCGGGACATATCGATTCGCAAATCACCTCCGCCGCCAGCCCCGCCAGACCGGATATCCATTCCCGTCCCGAAGCTTCAATGGTTTATCCCAACCTCTTATTTAATCATACAATCAGACGAAGGGTTTTTGAAAATGAATTTATCAGCTTTCGAAGCGGAACACAAAAAAGGGGGCGGCCGAAGTCAATCCGGCCGCCCCCTTTGGAACCATTCCAGGTGGTTATGATTTAATCCTTAATCCGCTGCCGCGCGCCCTGAAAGACGGCGGAGTCAATTCCCCGCCGCCGGCACGGATTCGAAAACATACAGATCCAAAGCCGCGCTCAACTCCGCCGCTGACATTTTCCGCAGCCACTGCACCCCAAGGCCCAGGGGATCTCGGCCATGCAGCGCGAACAGATCAGGGCGTGGGGCCGGTCCAGAACGCAGCCGCATTCCGGACAATTACGCAGGTCGGCCTCACCGTTACGGGAAACCTTCCGCCCATTCCCACCCTTTATTTTTATGCCAAGAAAGGTCATAAGTCATATCTCCGGTCATGATCAGATCATTATCTGCGAAAAAATGCCGCCGACCAGAAAGGCCACCGCCCAGGAACCGCCCCAGACCAGCATGGCCTCCTTGACGCCCCGTTCCTTGAAAAGGATCATCAGGGAAGCAATGCAGGGCACGAACAGGGTGATCACCACCAGCGAGGTCACGACCTGAAGGGGTTCCATGGCCAGATCGGTCAGCCCGGCCGCGCCGAAATCACGCCTTACCAGACCCATGACGAAAGCGGTGGCCGCCTCCTTGGGGATCTGCAGCCAGCCGGTGGTGACCGGCTCCAGCAGCCGCTGCCAGACCGCCAAGCCACCGGTTACCTGGAGGACCGCGACGATAAAGGAGCCCAGGAAGAACCACGGATAGGCCTCCTTCATGAAAAAGAAGGAGCGGGTCACGGTTTTCCGGGCGACGTTCTCGATCCTCGGCAGCCGCATCGGCGGCAGGTCGATCAGCAGGGCCGTGGACTTGCCGGCAAGGGTCTTATTGAGCAGGGTGCCGACCACGGCCAGGACGATAAAGATGATCGAGGCATAGAGCAGAGTCATCTTGCCGCCCAAAGCGGCGAGCATCCCGGCGATCACCCCGAGCTGGGCCGAACAGGGCACCGCGAAGTTCAGGAGCACGGTGGCGATCGATTTTTCCCGCCTGGAACCGAGAAGCCGGGTGGTAATGGTGCCGAGCTGGACGCAGCCAAAACCGAGGATCAGGGGAATTATCGCCCGGCCGTTCAGGCCGAGACCGGTCAGCAGCCGGTCGACCAGGGTGGCGAGCCGGGGTAGGTAGCCGCTGTCTTCCATGATCGAGAGAATCACGTAGAAGCCTAGGACAAGGGGGAGCAGCAGGCCGAGCAGATAGGTAACCGTCATGGTCAGCAGCCCGAACTCGCCGATCAGGATCCGGCCCAGGGCGGAATCGGCATTGACCAGACCGCCGACCAGCCCCCTGACCCATGGTTCGTAATGGCCCTGCATGATGGCCTCTTCGGTGATGCCGACGATATCGCCGGCCACCCAGACCCCGATCACCTTGTAGACCGCGTAGAGGACCACGGCCAGGATCGGCACTCCGGTCAGGGGATTTACCGCCAGCCTCCCCATAATCTGCCGGAGAGAGTGGCGCCGGTTGTCGGAAGTCAGCACATGGCCGATAACGTCATTTACCCGGTTGCGCCGCTGCCGGTAGATCTCGTCCCGGAGGTTCTCCGGCGCCAGGCCGTGCCGCTCGGCGACGAAGGAATCGCCCTCCATGACCAGAAGCGCTTCGGCGGGGGAGCCGACCTTGCTGAGCCGCGTCTCCACCTCCCGTTGCAGATCGGGAAACACCCGTCCCGGCCGCGCTTCATTCAGCTTGGCGGCCACCAGGTCGAGCCC
>JBHEOZ010000279.1:0-2489 GCA_046260555.1 Desulfurivibrionaceae bacterium | reverse complement strand
CCGGCTTACGTACACGAGGTACGCGGCGCCGATCCGCTTGTCCAAATCTGCACCACTGCTGAACGGTTACAGTCCGGTGGTTTTGGGTACTTTGGCGACCGCCCCTGTGAACGGTTACACGGATTCAGGTTTACAGTTCTCGATGGGTTATCACACCGCCCATGATGGTCAGGACCGCCTTGCCGGTTAACTCCCTGTCGATAAAAGGTGAATTTTTGCTCTTGGAGACAATGGTTTCCTCGGCGTAGATAAAAACTTTTTGCGGATCGACCACCGTGAGATCGGCCCGGCGGCCGATTCCCAGATCGCCTCCCTCCACCCCCAGAATCCGGGCCGGATTGACGGACAGCAGCTCAATCATGCCGGCGGGCGAAAGCACTCCCTGCCGGACCAATTCCATGGTAAGGGAGAGAGAGGTTTCCAGGCCGATAATGCCGTTGGCGGCTTGATCGAATTCCAGATCCTTTTCAAGCCGGCTATGGGGAGCGTGATCGGTGGCAATCACATCGATAGTACCGTCGGCCAGGCCGGCGATTATCGCCTGGCGGTCCGCCTCGGAGCGAAGCGGCGGGTTCATCTTGGCATTGGTGTTGTAATCCCCGACATCACTTTCGGTCAGGGTAAAATAATGGGGGGCGGTTTCGGCGCTAACCTTGCATCCCCTGGCCTTGGCCCGGCGAATCAGCTCAACCGCCTCGACCGTACTGACATGGGCGATATGGACGGGCTGGCCGGTATACTCCGCCAGGGCCAGATCGCGATAAACCGAGATGCTTTCAGCGACATTCGGTATACCGGGGAGCCCGAGGCGGATCGAGATCTCGCCCTCGTTCATCGCCCCACCCCGGCTGAGGGAAACCTCCTCCGAATGGGAAATGACCAGCAGACCGTGGTTGGCGGAATACTCCAGGGCTCGCCTGAACAACTGGCCGTTACTCACCGGCAAGCCGTCATCCGAGATCGCCACCACCCCGGCCCGCTTCATCTCGCCGATATCGGCCAGCTCTTCCCCCCTGGCTCCATTACTGATACAGCCAACCGGATAAACCCGGCAGGAGGCTCCGGCGGCCTTGGCCATGATAAGAGCGGTAACTCCTTGCGAATCATTAACCGGAACGGTATTCGGCATGCAGGCCACGGCGGTGAAGCCGCCCGCCGCCGCCGCCCGGGCTCCGGATTCGATGGTTTCCTTATACTCTTGCCCAGGCTCCCTTAAATGGACATGCATATCGATCAATCCCGGCAACAGCCACTTGCCGGCAAGGTCGATGCGCTCGCAACCGGCGGGAGTTTCTATTTTTGCCCCGGGTTCGACAAATTCGGCAATCCGGCCGTCGACGATCAGGACATCGGCATGCCGGTCCGTGTTGTTCAAGGGATCGATCACCCGACCGTTTTGCAGAAATAGCGGGCCATGGCTCCGGTTTATGTAGTTGCCGCCGGCCGGGGACATTTTCATTCTCCTCCCATCAACAGATAAAGCAGAGCCATCCTGACCGCCACCCCGTTGGTAACCTGGTCGAGGATTACCGAGCGGGGGCCGTCGGCAATCGCCGGATCGATCTCCACCCCGCGATTAATCGGACCGGGATGCATGATCAGCGCGTCCGGTCTGGCCAGTCGCATCAACGCTTCATTGATCCCGAAAAAGGTGGCGTATTCGCGCAGGGAGGGAATCAGCGGATCCAGCAGTCTTTCGCGCTGGATCCTCAAAGCCATCACCACATCCGCGTCGGCAACGGCGTCCCGGGGATCCAGGCAAACCTTGGCCCCCAAACGCTCAACTTCGAGCGGCACCATGGTCGCGGGGCCGCTGACCGACACCGCGGCGCCCATCCTGGTAAAGCCGATTATATCAGAATGGGCGACCCGGCTATGGGCAATATCGCCGATAATCGCGATCTTGAGGCCGGTGAGATCGCCCTTGTGCTCGACCACGGTCATCATATCAAGCAAGCCCTGACTGGGATGTTCGTGGGTGCCGTCGCCGGCGTTGATCACCGAGGTCCGGAGATGGCGCTTCAGCAGGTTGGCGGCGCCGGACGAGGAATGGCGGATAATCACCATGTCCGGATTCATGGCTTGCAGGTTAAGGGCCGTATCGACCAGGGTTTCACCCTTGGCGGCGCTGCTCGAGGATGCCGATATATTGAAGGTGTCGGCGCTCATCCGCTTGGCGGCGATCTCAAAGGAAAGCCTGGTTCGGGTACTGGGCTCGAAAAACAGATTGATCACGGTGCGGCCGCGCAGGGTGGGAACTTTCTTGATCGATCGGGAGGATATTTCCTTGAATGATCTGGCCGTCGACAGGACAAGCGCAAAATCCTCGACGGACAGGTCCGCCAGGCTCGTAAGGTGCTTATGATTGAAAAAATGTCCCGTTTCCATAATCAAATTGATATATCATAAAACTTTAGGGGCCGTTAAGAAATAACCTGAAATTTTTATCCATTTCTTTACGGCCCCTTATGCCGTTCATGAACAAAAAA
>JBHEOZ010000278.1:2173-2499 GCA_046260555.1 Desulfurivibrionaceae bacterium | reverse complement strand
CTTCATTGCCGATCAATTTCCGATAAAGTTGGTAGAGTTGGACGCGTCCGTCCGGTTCCGCCTCCGGCCCGGGCTGAAAGGCGGTGGGCCGGACGAGCACGGTATGGGAAAATGGCCGGATCAGCGCTTCTTTTTTGGGTTCGACGCGATGACGCACCGGTCCGCACTGCATGAATATGATCGGATGATGGCCATCCTTGCGGACCACCGTGGCTGACAGGCCGGTGATGAACCTCGCTTTGCTCCGTCTGGCCGCAAGCTCAAAGCTGCGTGCTGACAGGTGGTGGCATTCATCAATCACGAGATGGCCGTAATCGCCGAGCAGG
>JBHEOZ010000278.1:0-2163 GCA_046260555.1 Desulfurivibrionaceae bacterium | reverse complement strand
CCCGGCGACCACCGCCGATTTGGCCGATAGCGCCCTCCGGAAGATCCAGAAATGTCGACAATCGCTCAATCCACTGCTCCAGCAGCTGTCGACGATGAACAAGGACCAGTGTATTGACGCCGCGTTCGGCGATCAACCAGGCCGCGATCACGGTTTTTCCGAAGGCGGTGGTCGCCGATAAAACGCCGGTCTCATGGGCGGCCATCGCCTCGGCCGCGATTCGTTGCGCGGGGCGCAGTTCTCCCCGAAAGGCGGTTGTCAGGGGCGTGCCCCCGAACCGTTCGTCGTGGACCATTGTCCGGACCTTCAGGCTCGATAGAAGTTCCCTGATTTCGTTAAGGCAGCCGCGCGGCAGGCCGATGTGCTGGGAATAATCCTCGGCGCAGGCGATAATCCGGGGGGCGCCGTAGGTGGACCGGCGCATTGCCTGCGCCCTATAGAATTCAGGGTTTTGAAAGGCTGCCAGCCGGAGTAGCCGGTTGCGAAGACTTGGTGAAAGGGTGTCTTTGGGTATATATACCTGGTCCCCGAGTACCAGGTCCAGGCTTTCCGGCAGGTCGGTAACAGGCGGCTCTTGCCGGCGGCGGGAGGGCGGGGCGGACCAGGGCGCCGGATCCGTTTCGTCGGCCGGAGCGAGGCGAACCCCGATGATCCGGTCCCCGGCCTCGCGCACAATTTCTTCCGCCTGGGCGGCGCTGATTTTTTTGACCAACGAAAGAGATGCCCATTGGTCGGCATGGGGAAGAAAATTGTCATCAAGAAAAATGCTGTTTTCTTGCGCGCGGGCTATCTTCTGCAGCGGCAGGGCGACAAGGTTGCCCAGCCCGCCATGCGGCAGGGTGTCCTGCCCGGGGATGAAGCGGTCATACGAATCCAGGCCGATATCAGGCCGTCGCTCCATGGTCTCGGTGAGCAGATGGGACGCCAGCTTGCGGGCCAGAGCCGCCTGCACCGGTTCACTGAAAAACAGCCAGACATGGGCGCCGTTGCCGGAGCGAGACCTCTCCAGGGCGACGGGAATACCCATCCGGCGGCATGTATCCAGGTAGGCCGCCGCGTCCTCCCGCCAGTTTTTCCCGTCAAAATCAACGGCAAGGAGGAAACAGCTCTCGTCCAGGAGCATCGGGTAGACGCCCATGACAAAATCACGACCGATTTCATTTCGCCCGGAGAGATGGCTGCGGATTACCTCATCGGTGACCGGCAGGAACCGGCGATTTGGGCATTCGACACACCTTGTCTTTCGCTTGTCGCAGAGCCCCTTGACCCACTCGTTGGCACAGGCCGGCTGATAGCCTGACTTGCCGGTTTTACGGCTTTCAAACCGCAGGGGATAGACATCGTCACGCCCGCGAAAGAGGTCGCGAAAAAGGGCGATCTTGGCATCCGGCGGAGAGTTGTTATCCAGGATGGGTTCATTGGTCATACACTTTCTGGATTCAGGGAATTGAGAAACGCTTCCGTATCACGCACCAGCTCCGTTGCAAGGGTTTCCGGCACTGACGGGCAGTGGCTTAAGCTGACCGCCCTGGTGATCAGGTCTGCTTCCGGTGGGGACAACAAGCCCTTGGGCATGGCTTCGCCATAAAGCCACACCCCGGCCTCTTGTGGGGGCACGGAGTTTTGCCGGCCGGCGCGGTCGGAGGCGGCAGCCAGCAGTGAAGCCAGGAGCATCTCCACCGCCGGGCCGATGAGTTTTTGTTCAACGAGCACCTGGGCCGCTTGGAACTTTTCCACCGCCTGGGCCGTCAGCCTTGAGGTTTGTTGGGAGTCCCGGTCCCGGGAGGCATCATAATAGGTATGACCCGTTTCCACTGGAGAGCCGGTGCTGAGCCGGGCCAGGCCGTTCAAGGTGCGCAGATCGATAACCGCCACCTCTTCCACCGCCCGGTCCGGCTTGCTGGCGCTTTCATTTTGCTGCTTCGCGGGGAGGGGGGCGGGCTCTGTCTCCGGAACCTGTTCCGCCTCCGGGCCGGGTTCCGAGGTTGGATCTCCGGCGAGATCGGGAAAATCCTCCAGCAAGGTTTCCAGTAGTTTCCGGGAAACCCCGACCACGTCTTCGCTGGCATCCTCGGAGATGACATTATCGAAAAGAATCTGCTTGTTTTGGACCAGGGAGAGCACGTGTTCTTCATATGAATTGGCGGCCACCATGGTGATGAT
>JBHEOZ010000277.1:2109-2501 GCA_046260555.1 Desulfurivibrionaceae bacterium | reverse complement strand
CCCTTGCGCTGATTATTCCGTCCCGGACCGCGACAAAACCTGGTTGACCGCGGTCCGGCCCGGGGTGGCCGGGGGTTTTTAGTAATCCGTTTGTTATCAGAAGATCGCAGTGCATATCTAAGATTTCCCTGATAAGTCGGCCTGGCGCGATTTTGCCTGACCCGGGAGAACCACAGCCAGGAAAACATGAAAGCAAACGATAAATTTGACGATCAGCTTCCGATAATCCGGGCAGCCATAAAGGCGATAACTTCCTCGATGGTCATCCGCGAAGAATCGATAACCACGGCATCCGCCGCCGGTTTCAAGGGGGCCAGGGCCCGGCTGCTGTCGGCCCGGTCCCGCTCGATGATCTGGGCCAGAGTTTCTTGCTTATCGACTTGTTGGCCCTG
>JBHEOZ010000277.1:0-2039 GCA_046260555.1 Desulfurivibrionaceae bacterium | reverse complement strand
CTCTTCGGGGGTGGCATCTAGAAAAAACTTCCAGGCTGCCTCGGGAAAAACCACGGTGCCCATATCGCGGCCCTCGGCGACCACGCCGCCGTGTCCGCCGATTGCGCGCTGCAGCGAGGTGAGTTTTTTCCGCACCGCCGGCAGGGCTGAAACCCTGGAGGCCGCCATGGAAATCTCCGGGGTTCTGATCGCCTCCGAGACATCTTGGCCGTCGAGAATCACCCTGGTTTCGCCGCCGACCGCGCTAAGCTGCAGATCGACACTGTCGAGCAAGCGGTCAAGGACCGTGCCGTCATCGCAATCAATGCCGATCCGTTCGATCTTCAGGCCTACTGCCCGGTACATGGCGCCGGTATCAAGATAGGCATAGCCGAGTCTGGCGGCAAGCCGCTGGCTGATGGTACTCTTTCCGGCCCCGGAAGGTCCGTCAATGGTCACGAGCGGGACTTTTTTCATGATCTATTCTTCCCGCAACTCCGCCAACGATTCTTTCAGGGAGTCAACCAGCCGGCGGTTCTCTTCGGGAAGACCGACGGTGATCCGGATATATTCGGGATAACCGTAAGCGGCCATCGGCCGGATAATCACGCCCTTGGTCAGCATCTTCTCGTACAGTTCGCGGCAATCGAGACCCGCGTCGACCAGAAAAAAATTGGTATGGGTGTCGAAAACCGTGCAGGCGAGCTTGGTAATCTCCCTGGTCAGCCAAGCGATTCCCTCCCGGGTCAAATCGAGGGTACGGTGATAATGCTCATCGTCGTCAAGGGCGGCCAGAGCGCCGATCTGGGCCGGGAGATTGACATTGAACGGCTGCCGGACCCGATGGAGATAGCCGGCGATCTCGCGGCTCATCAAGCCATAGCCGATCCTGAGTCCGGCCAGGCCGTAGGCCTTGGAAAAGGTGCGCAGGCCGACCACCGGTGTCTGCCGGTCAAGATAGTCGCGGACATCGATCCGTAGGGCCGGCTCGACAAAATCGACATAGGCCTCATCTAAAACCACGATGACCTGATCGGGAACCTCGGCCAGAAAGGCCTCGAAGTCCGCTTTGCTGAAAATTACCCCGGTGGGATTGTTAGGGTTGTCCAGAAAGATCAGCCTGGTCCGCCCATTAATCAGGGAGAGGATGGCCCAAAGATCGTGGCCGACCCCGAGAGAGCTGCCGCCGCCATGGCCGGCGATATGCTTGCCCGGAATTTTTTTGAGAGGGATCACCCGGTTAACGCCGCCCCGGGCCTGAACCATCTTCTGATAAACCAGAAAGGTGGGATTACTGGTGATCACCTCGTCACCGCAGGCGAGAAAGGTGTTGATCAACAGCTCGATTATCTCGTTGGAGCCGTTGCCGAAGACAATCTGCTCGGGCTTTACCGCCAGCTTCTCAGCCAGACGGCTGGTCAGATAATAACTGCTGCCATCGGGATAACGGTGGAGCTTGTCGAGGTTATCCCTGATAGCCGCCATCGCCTTGGGCGAGGGGCCGAGGGCATTCTCGTTGGAGGCCAGTTTGATTGAGCCGCTGATGCCGTACTCCCTCTCCAGTTCCTCAATGGGTTTGCCGGGAGGATAGGGCACCAGGCTCTCGATGTTTTCAGGTATCTTCAGTTTCATGCTTATTCCCCTTTAAAGACCGGCGGGCTTGCGCCCGACAAGACCCAGTTCACGCTCCAGGGCGTAAGCGGTCTGCAACAGTTTCTCCTCGGCAAAATGGGCCGCCTGAATTTGGAAACCGATCGGCAGCCCCTGGCTGGTGAAGCCGCAGGGCAGGGAGAGACCGGGCACCCCGGCCATGTTAGCCGGAATCGTAAGAATATCGGTGAGATAGACGCTCAAGGGGTCGTTGTTTTTTTCCCCGATTCGCCAGGCCGGACCCGGGGTGACCGGGGAGACCATAACATCGCATTTGGTGAAGGCCTCCTTAAAATCGTTGATGATCAGGGTCCGGACCTGCAAGGCCTTCTTGTAATAGGCATCGTAGTAGCCCGAAGATAGGGCGTAGGTGCCGATCATGATCCTGCGCTTCACCTCGGTGCCGAAAC
>JBHEOZ010000276.1:0-2511 GCA_046260555.1 Desulfurivibrionaceae bacterium | reverse complement strand
ATACCATTAGTATTATTAACATCGTTGCCGCCTTGCATCTGCACCGTTCTCGAACGCTCACGGATTCAGGTTTTTTTCTTCCGGCTTGGCCGGCAGCAGTGTTTCAGTTAACTGAAATGTCGCCTTTTTGTTTACTTTTAAGGGGTCCTTTCTTATAGTGGCCAGCCATGAATATCCTTTATGCTATAATTCTGGGATTTGTACAAGGAGCGACCGAGTTTTTGCCGATTTCCAGTTCCGGGCACCTGGTCCTGGCCGCGCATCTCCTGGGTCTTGAGGATGTCAGTCTGGCCTTTGATGTGGCTCTGCATCTGGGGACCCTGCTGGCTATTCTGGTCTATTTCCGCAACGATTTTCTCTTGATGGGCCGGGCTCTGCTCTTTGTCAAACTTCCCGACGGCGACGAGGTCTTTTACCGGAAACTGGCGATCTATATAGTAATAGCGACGATTCCCGGTGTACTGGCCGGTCTGTTTATCGGCGGCTATGCCGAGACCTATCTGCGGCAGCCGCTGGTGGTGGCTTCCACTCTGGGAGGGGTGGCTCTGTTTTTACTGTGGGCGGAACGGGCCGGCAAGAAAAGTCGCGATTTCCATAAACTTGGCCTGCGCGATGCCGTGGTTGTGGGTCTTGCCCAGGCCCTGGCGATTGTGCCGGGGGTCTCGCGAAGCGGGGTCACCATGACCACCGGTTTGTTTCTTGATCTTGACCGCCCGACCGCGGCCCGGTTTTCCTTCATGATGGCGGCGCCGATAATTTTCGGGGCCGGGGTTTACAAAATTCCGGATATGCTTCACGAAGGCAGCCAGGGAGGCCAGTTCGGCTTTTATCTGGCCGGTTTTTTATCTTCGGCCTTCTTCGGGTATATGTTTATCGCCTGGCTGATTAAGTTCATTCGGGCCAGGACTTTCGATATTTTCGCTTATTACCGCCTGGGTCTGGCAGCTCTTATCTATCTGCTGGTCTTCCTGGGTTAATCGTAAGCGATCACGGGGCGCCAAATCTGCTGTGTTATCGACCTGCTGATGTACACCAGTAGTACACATCGCAGGCCGATGCCTTGCATCTCCGGCACCCTGTAATCGCTTACCGGCTGGTAGATTAGCCAATCATGGGCGGCTTATCCCGTGATTGGTTACGGTTAATCAATATTCGGACTTTGAGTGGTGTGAACATGACCGAGAGAGCGCTTCCCGAAAAAGCCGCCGGGATTTTGCGGCAAATCAGGAAAAAGTACAAGACGGAGATCGACACCTTGCGGGTTCGCGATCTGGATCTGCGGATCTTGCAGGTTTCCGATATCGAACCTCTTCTCAAGGGCAGGGATCCCTTTGAGGATGTCAGCAATTTCCCTTTCTGGGTGCGGCTCTGGGACGCGGCCCTGATTCTGGCGGATAGCGTCGTCAACCTGCCGCTGCCGCCCGGAAAGCGGCTGCTTGAGCTGGGGGCCGGGTTGGGGGCGCCGGGGCTGGCCGCGGCCGCGGTCGGTTATCAGGTGACGCTCAGCGATTATGAACCCCATATCCTGGACTTCCAGAGGGTGAGCGCCGCGGCCAACCATCTGGACAATGTGAAGTTCAGAATAATAGACTGGAACAGGCCGCCGGAAATGGAGCGATTCGATACGATTATCGGGGCCGAGATCCTTTTCCGGGAGGATTTCTTCGAACCGCTTCTCAATATATTGCGACGCTATCTGAGCCCGGATGGTACCGTTTATCTGGCCCATGATGCCGAGCGCCGCAGTTTGGCGCCTTTTCTGGAGATGGCATCCGAATATTTCAAGATCGGGGTGATCTCCCGGAAGATAACCACGGAAGATAAAGAGACCACTATCTTGCTGAATCGTTTGCAGTTTCGGGATGTTGGCTGAGCCGGGGTCGGATCGAAAGCGGGGTGGATAAGTCGGCTTTCGGCTTGCAATCATTTTTGTAGTTGTTTGTTCTGTGGAAGTAAAACAGGCAAGGTCCTGTTTAAAGGCGATGCCCCGCCCCGTTCTTTAACGGGCCGGTTTGGCGGGAGGGTGGAATTGTGCGGATAATGATAGTTGGGGCCGGCCGGGTCGGCTACTTCCTCAGCGAGAAGCTTTCCGGTGAGGGACAGAATGTTGTCCTGGTCGATCGTGATCCCATCAAGCGGGAATCGACCGGACCGATCTCTTTATCGCGGTCACCGACAGCGACGAGGTCAACCTGGTCGCCTCTATTATTTCCCAGCAATACGAGGTCGAGACCCGGATCGCCCGGGTCCGCAATGAGGACTTCTATCCGGATGATTCCCCCCAGAGCAGCAGATTTCTTGGGATCGACCTCTTGATCAGCCCCGATCTCGCCATGACCGACGAAATCATCAAGCTCTGTACCCGTTCCAGCGCCTTCGAGACCGCCGATTTCGCCGGCGGCCAGGTGATGCTCCTCGGTTATGTCCTGCCGGAAGGCAACCCCAGTCTGGGCATACCCCTGGTCGATATCGAGATGAAGTGCGTGGTGGTCGCCATCGTCAGGGGCGAGG
>JBHEOZ010000275.1:1278-2536 GCA_046260555.1 Desulfurivibrionaceae bacterium | reverse complement strand
TTTTTCCGGGCGGCAATATCGGCGACCTGGCAATCAACGGCACCGTCAACGATCTGGCCATGGGCGGCGCCAAGCCCCTGTATCTCAGCGTCGGATTTATTCTGGAGGAGGGGCTGTCCCTGGCAACCCTCCACGCGATTCTGCTCAGTATGGAAGAGGCGGCCTGGGGGGCCGGTGTCCGGATCGTCACCGGCGATACCAAGGTGGTGCCCAGGGGGAGCTGCGACAAGATTTTCATCAATACCTCGGGGATCGGGGTGGTCCCGGCCGGGCTTGAGCTGTCGGCTTCGAACCTCAAGGGTGGTGACCGGATCATCCTTTCCGGCACGGTCGCCGACCACGGCATGGCGGTAATGACCAGCCGGGAGGGGCTTTCCTTCCAGACGGATATCGAGAGCGACACGGCGGCCCTGAACTCGCTGGTCGGGGATATGCTGCTGGTCAGCGGGGAGATCCGGGCGATGCGCGATCCGACCCGGGGCGGGCTTGCCGCCACTTTAAACGAGTTTGCCAAAGCATCGGCCAAGGGCATTGTCCTGGAGCAGGAGAGGGTGCCGATTAACCGAAATGTTCAGGGTGCCTGCGAGATCCTGGGGATCGATCCCCTGACGGTGGCCAACGAAGGGAAACTCGTAGCCGTGGTTCCGGCTCCGGCGGCCGATGATGTCGTCGAGACCATGCGCCGGCATCCCCTGGGCCGTCAGGCCGTGGTGATCGGCGAGGTGGTGAATGAGCATCCCGGCGTGGTCGCCATGAAGACCGGTCTCGGGGTCAGCCGGATCCTCGATATGCCGGTCGGTGAGCAGTTGCCGCGGATCTGCTGAGTTGGTTGAGTTATGGGCAAAAGCGGCAGATTTTTCCTTGATATACGTTCAGTATAATCAACATCGTCGCCTCCTGGCATCTGCCCCGTTTTCGGACGCTCACAAATTCAGGTGTCGGCTAACCGGCCTTCCGGGCGGAAAATGCTTTTGGATGCAGGAATTTCGCTAACCGGTTATAATCGCGCGGACTTTCGAGAGCTGGGTGAATTTTTATGCGGATTGACAGAAAAAAGAGCAGGCGGATCATGGTCGGGGATGTCCCGATCGGCGATATGGCGCCGATCGCGGTGCAGTCGATGACAAATACCGATACCCGCGATGTTGAGGCCACCGTGGCCCAGATTAAAAGGCTGGAGGATGCGGGCTGCGAGATCATCCGGGTGGCGGTTCTCGATATGGCGGCGGCCGAGGCGATCCGGGCCATTCGTGAACGG
>JBHEOZ010000275.1:0-1268 GCA_046260555.1 Desulfurivibrionaceae bacterium | reverse complement strand
TTTCGATTCCGCTGATCGGTGATATCCATTTCGATTCCCGCCTAGCCGTGGCCGCCATGGAGCACGGCGCCCAGGGGATCAGGGTCAATCCCGGCAATATCGGCGGCCTGGAAAAGTTGGCCCGGGTTGTCGATGCGGCCAAGGTCCACAAGGTATCGATCCGGGTCGGGGTTAACTCCGGTTCGGTCGAAAAGGATATCCTCGCCCGCCATGGTCACCCGGTCCCCGCCGCTCTGGTGGAAAGCGCCCTGCGTAATATCGGGCTTCTTGAAAAATTGGGTTTCACGGAGATCAAGGTTTCGATCAAGTCGTCCGATGTATTGACGACGATCGATGCCTACCGGCAGCTGGCCGCCCAGGCAGACTATCCCCTTCATCTCGGGGTAACCGAGGCCGGCGGCTTGATTGCCGGCACGGTCAAGTCCAGTGTCGCCCTGGGTATCCTGCTCTCCGAAGGGATCGGCGATACCATGCGTATTTCCCTGACCCGGGATCCGGTTGAGGAGATCCGGGTGGCCTATGAGTTGCTCCGCGCCCTGCACATCAGGCAGCGCGGTCCGGAGCTGATCTCCTGCCCGACCTGCGGCCGCTGCCAGGTCGATCTTTTTAGCCTGGCCGAGAAGATAGAGCGGCATGTCCAGACCATCGCTACCCCCCTGAAGATCGCGGTGATGGGCTGCGTGGTCAACGGACCGGGTGAGGCCCGCGAGGCCGATCTGGGCGTGGCGGGCGGGCATGGCGTCGGAATTATCTTCAAGAAGGGCGAGGTTTTCAAAAAGGTGCCGGAAGGGGAGTTGCTGGAGGTCTTTATCGCCGAGCTTGATAAGATGGCGGCTGAGAAGGGGGAACTCAAAGTTAAAAGCTACAAGCTACAAGCTAAAAGCTAAAAGTTGGAAGCCAGGAGCCAGAAGTCAGGAGCCGGGACTGGGGTTCCGCGGATGAGCTATTGCTTTGATAATTTGGGCCGCGAGTTGGGGGGTTCCATTATGTCATTGCGAGCGGTAGCGAAGCAATCCAGAAACATGTAACTAGTTGAAAATACTGGATTGCTTCGTCGCTTTGCTCCTCGCAATGACGTGTTTAATAAAAATTTACGGGAATTAATCATGCGTTACTCTCAGTTGTTGTTGCCCACTTTGAAGGAAAATCCGGCCGAGGCCGAGGTGGTCAGCCACCGTTTGCTGCTGCGGGCCGGGTTTATCCGCAAGCTTACCTCCGGGGTTTACTCATACCTGCCGCTCGGTCTCGCGGCGATTCGCAAGGTCGAG
>JBHEOZ010000274.1:0-2561 GCA_046260555.1 Desulfurivibrionaceae bacterium | reverse complement strand
CCCGGAGAGTCAGACCGCCGGTGAAACGCCCGAGGTTGTCAGCCCGGCGCCGGGAATTTCCGGAAAGGTCACGGAAACCATGGACGCTTCCGGCTATACTTATGCCGCCGTCGATACCGGCAGCGAGACGATCTGGGTCGCCGGTCCCAAGACCCAGCTCGAAGTAGGGGAAGAGGTTTATATTCCGGAAGGAGCGCCGATCAATAATTTCGAAAGTAAGACCCTGGGCCGTACCTTCGATACCATTCTGTTTGCCTCCTCGATTGTAGTTGGTGGCGAGGAACAAGCCTTTGCAGCCGCCGGTCAGCAGGCTTCTTCCGGTAAGGCCGCCGCCGCTGCCGCTTCTTCCGAGGCTGACCTGGATTTCAGCGATCTGGCCAAAGCCGAAGGCGGCAAGACCGTGGAAGAGATCTACACCGGCAAAACCGCTTTGGACGGAGCGCCGGTCAAGGTGCGCGGCAAGGTGACCAAATTCATGTCCGGGATCATGGGTAAAAACTGGCTGCATCTTAAGGACGGATCCGGCGCCAACGGCACCAACGATCTGGTTGTAACCACCATGGCCAATGCCACTGTCGGCGATACCGTCCTGGTTAACGGCACGGTCGCCGCCGACAAGGACTTCGGTTCCGGGTACAAGTACGAGGTTATTGTCGAGGATGCCGAGATCACCGTGGAATAGTCAACAAAACTGACTTGCACCTGAAAGCGGATCTCGAGGATTCGCGAATTCGGGCTGCATTCGAATGACCCGCAAAAAAGCCCCTGCCGATCGGCAGGGGCTTTTTTTGTGTTTGAACGAAAAACCTGTGGCGTCGACCCGGTGAGAACGAGCGGAATCCCCTCCTGTTTCGCGGCCGCCACCATTCGCGGCTGAAGCCGCCCCTACGGTTAGGTCGGCGTTTTCACACGGTTATGACGACTTTTTGCGAGACCTACAAATCTATCCGGACCAATAAAAAAGGCCCGATTCATTAGAATCGGGCCTTCAATTTTTTTGGCTCCCCGGGACGGATTCGAACCGCCGACAAGGTGGTTAACAGCCACCTGCTCTACCGGCTGAGCTACAGGGGATCAGACAATTAAGATTGCTTTTATATCATCTTTTCCAGGGAGCGTCAAGATTTTACAGAACGGTTATTTTGCCCCCCGCCGGATATTCGTTTTTGCTTGACGGCAGAGGCGGCTGGGTGTATCTACTTGGCTTCCCTTTGTTTTATACCCTATTCGGGGCGTAGCGCAGCCTGGTTAGCGCGCCTGCCTTGGGAGCAGGAGGTCGGAGGTTCGAATCCTCTCGCCCCGACCATTTCCCTCTGTCAGATGCCACCCCTGTTATCCATTCGTGTCATCGCTTGACAATGTTAACATCGTCTGCCGCCAGGTCAATCTTCCCCGTCGCTGGTTACATATCTATTATAATTGGAGATGTAAATATCCGACATGGTCAGAAAGATGGTTATGATCAGCGGGCCGTAGATGATCCCCAGAAAACCGAAAAGTTTCAGTCCTCCGAGGATGGCCAGAAATACCAGGAGGGTGTGCATCTTGACCTTTTTGCCGACCAGTTTCGGTTTGAGTGCGTATTCCACCGAAAAGGAGAGAGTCGCGTAGAAGATCAGCATGATGAACCCCTGCCCTGTATTGCCTTGCAGCATTAAGATCAGCCCGGCGGGGACCAGGACCAGGCCGATGCCGAAAATCGGTAAAAAGGCGAGGATCAGCATGATGCCGCCCCAGAGAATCGGCGAACCCAGGCCGAACAGGGCGAAGGCGATTCCGCCCAGCACCCCCTGGATCACCCCGCATATGCCGTTATTGATCAGGACGGCGTCCGAGATCTCCTTGAACTTCTGGATAATCTGTTTTTCCTGATCATCGGGCATCGGAGAAATCTTGAGCAGGAAGTTGATCAACCTGTCGTTGTCGATCAACAGGAAGTAGATGGTAATGATCATCAGGGTGAAGTCGAAGATAATCAAGATGATATTGGCGGCCCAGGTCCTGGCCTGGTTGAATAGAAAGAGCCCGGATTTACCGGAAAACTCGGTGAGGACCGCCGCGAGCTTCTCCGGTTCGAGAACAATGCCGTAATCATGTTCCAGAAGCTGTTGGATTCTGATCATCAGGGTGCTTTCAAAGAGCAGCTCTTTGACCTTGAGATTTACATCGGTGCCTTTGCTTAGATGGTAGAGATCCAGTGCCTCCGAGGAAAGGGCGGCGACAAAGAACATCAGCGGGATGAAGACCAGCAGAATAATCAGGGCGCAGGTCAGAAGCGAGGCAATTCTTTCGGAGATCCGGTTGGTCAGGGAGCTGTAAATCGGCTGAAACAGACCGGCGAGGAGAAAGGAAATGACCAGGATTGACAGAAAAGGCCACAGCAGCCGGCCAACCAGCAGGGTTGAAAGCAAAAAGAGCAACAGGAAATAGTGGAGGACCATTCTTGATGGCTTTGGAGATGTCATGCAGCCTCGAACTTTTTGCTTAGCCATCCCCTGACTTTTTGCGGGTTTGTCAAACTTGCAGTGAAGGGAATTATAAAGAGTATAGCTAATTTGTTG
>JBHEOZ010000273.1:2173-2561 GCA_046260555.1 Desulfurivibrionaceae bacterium | reverse complement strand
TCGCATCACATATATAATAATTCCCCACTACAAAAATATTTTCAACCTATGCGAGATCAACTTTACCAGACCTCATTCCAAATGATGGCCAGGACGATGTTCTAATGGCATGGATGGAACGGGAAGAAATATTGTTTCGTACTATGGAAAAACACTTGATTGGAGAACGCTTGTCTCAAGGTTTTGATGGTGATGTTGATAGTTTTATTTCTTTTTCTCTTTCAGTTCAGAATCGACGCAAAAGTCGAAGGAGAGTGCGGGACGTTGTTGAATTTGTCAACTTACCGACCATTTCCCCTCTTTTTACCCCTGCGATGGCGCTGTATTGATAACACAAAAGTCAACGAATTCAACAGCGTCCCCACCTCCACCTCGCCCGCATCTTTTT
>JBHEOZ010000273.1:0-2141 GCA_046260555.1 Desulfurivibrionaceae bacterium | reverse complement strand
AAACCACCTGTTTCCGGGACATTAATGTTTGAAAGTGAGTAAGATAGCGAGGCCCGACCCCATGGCGTAGCTTCAAGCAGCTAATACTGGCTTTGGACGAAGGAAAATGTGGGACTTGTTGAATTTGTCAACCTGCCCTCTCACCAGGTCTGGGTGGACTAGGAAGATGGCATCAGTTCAGCGGCCGGGACTTATAAAGATTTAATTGACATAATTGTTGAATCGGGTATTTTGTACCGAACGGTCAGTTGTATTTTTTAATCACTGGGGTCCCTCATGACAAAAGGCGCTAATACCAAAAGCAGGCTTCTGAAAAACACCAGAAAGCTCATCGTCGAGAAAGGCTTCAACAATACCAGTATCAGCGATATCATCGCCGCAACCGGTGTCAAGAAGGGCAATCTTTACTACTATTATGCCAGCAAGAACGATCTGGGTCTTGCCGTTCTGAAAGATGCGGAGCAGGAGTTTTTTGACCTTCTCGCTACTTCTTTCAAAGGGAAAACGGCATTGGAAAAGGTTTGGAATTCTTGCGATGCGATCCTGAAGGCACAGCAGAAAGCCAATTTTGTCGGCGGCTGCTTGTTTGGCAATACCGCCCTCGAAATGAGTGACTGCAACGAAGAGTATGCTTTGATAATCCAGGAGATTTTCCGGAGGTGGACCGCTTTACTGGCAGCTCACTTGAGGGAGGCCGTGATTGAGGGCGATCTTGATCAAGCCCCCTCTCCTGAGTCTTTGGCCCAGATAATAGTTGCGGTGATTGAGGGCGGGATAATGATGTCGAGAGTCAGTAAAGGAAAAACTGATCTGGAAGATTGCCTCGGTACACTGAAGGTTGTTCTGAAAGTTTAGTTTTTTTTATCACAATATTATACCGAGCGGTCGGTATATTATTCCTGAGGCCAGTGATATTGTCGGGGCGAACTGGTTCCTCAATGAAAAAATGGCGAAGGCGGATCACTGCCAGTATTTCTAAATTTAACAATAGGCAACCGCGAAGTGACTTGACACGAGACAAGAGAGGGCATGGATATGCTGACAAATTTACGTAATGTTTTTTCCGTTTTACTTATATTGAGCCTGTTTATTTCGGGTTGCGCGCTGACCAGAACCACAACTCTCACCGTCGAGAACGGTGTTATGCGGAGCAGTTCTTCTCAACTGATGTGGCAGAAGGCGAGAGGCCCTCTGTTCACCTCATGGGATCAGGCCAATAATTATGCTCAGGAGCTCGAACTGGGCGGCTATTCTGACTGGCGGCTGCCGACAAGAGAAGAATTTCTCGAGCTATATTTTGCCTTTGACTATGGGGTCGCCAATGCCAAGGATCAAGGAATTGTCATCGAGGGGAATTTCTGGTCTGCCGAAAAAGAGGGAATCGGCTTCAGTGGGGCCTGGAAGGATGGTGACAGTTGCGAGATCAGCAGGAATTACAAACCTGCCGATAAAGGCTATGTCAGGGCGGTAAGACCATAAAACAACTTAACCAGGATAAAGCCATTATCTTGAGCGGCCCCTGATAAGCGAGCAGCTTTCTCGCCCCAAGCGTTCCACCCTGGTTTATGGCTGGATAATCCGCACCCGGAATATCATTAATCTCCGCCGCTGTCGTAAACGAGTATCATCCTTGTTTTTTTGTTACTGTTTGCAGACAATGATGTACCTTTTTGAAAAAGGTCCAAACCCAAGAGATCGATAAGCCATGATGAGCCATAAGGAGGCGCCATGCGGATAAGAGGTCTGGAAGACAATCAAGGCCCGCTCTGGCAGAGGATTCTGTTCCGGATCATGGGGCGGCGCCCCGGCGGTGTTCCAGCGCCGCTGCGGGTTTACGGGCGAAAGCCGAAAATACTGCGCTCCTTTCTGGGCCTGGGGAAATCGGTCCGGGAGCCGGGGGACCTTCCCGAGAGGCTCAAGCGTCTGGCCATGTACTGGACGGCGCGCCAGGTTGACTGCCCCTTCTGAGTCGATTTGACCGATCGTCTCGCCCGTGAGGCGGGAATTACTTCGCAAGAGATCGTCGCCCTGTCCGATTACCGGAAAAGCGACATCTTCACCGACCTGGAAAAAGATATACTCTCGTACGCCGAAGCAATGACCTCCACTCCGGCGCGGGTCTCCGATGACCTTTTCCGGCG
>JBHEOZ010000272.1:0-2563 GCA_046260555.1 Desulfurivibrionaceae bacterium | reverse complement strand
TTTTTATCCATTTCTTTACGGCCCCTTATGCCGTTCATGAACAAAAAAAGTATGATTTATTTTTGAACGACGGCTTACTTGTTTTCGCGGCGGATTTTCGCCAGCAGAAAATCGGCGCCGCTCTTCGACAGACCCAGGTGCTCCGCAAGCTCCACGGCCGCGGTCGATGGATGCTGCTGCAGATAGGCAGCCACCTCCTCCTCCAGTTCTTCCAGCCAGCTCTCGAAAAGAACCAGGATATCGGGGTCGGCAACCGCCATCAGTTGCTTCGACCGGGCCACCCTGTCCACCAGGGTCTGGCACATCTGCGTTGGGTCGACACCTTCGCCCATGCATTCGGCCATTCAGAGGTGCACCAGGCTGGAGACCTTGTCCCCGCCCGCCTCATCGATCAACCCAGTCACAAAAGCGACCCTGTTTTCCTCGTCGAGATGAGAGAGGAATTTCCGGAGTTGCGGCGCCAAGGCCGCCAGGGCCTCGGCCGGTTCCATGGCGTCAAGAATGTCCTGTAGTTCCTTCATGGTTGTTCACCTTGTTTTTTTGATGACGTCGTAAAAAATCAAAATGCCTTCCGATTAGCCAGCAAATGCGCCGCTAATTCGTTCAATTCGGTCAGGATCGGCACTATGCGGCGATCCGCCAATTCGTAATAAACAAAAGGGCCGCTCCTTTCGATAGATACCAGCAGCGCCCGTTTGAGTTCCTTGAGGTGGTGCGAGGCCAGGGGCTGGGAAATCCCGAGATCCTCAACAATTCTGGAAACCGATTTTTTCCCCGCCGCGAGACTCCGGATGATCCGCAAACGATTTTCGTCGGCCAGCGCCTTGACCATAAAGGCGACATCCCGACAGCCGACATCAGGTGGATTTTCAACGACGTTATTTTTGCCCAAGTGCATACCTCTTCAACCAGACCACGGATTTATACCCCACAGGGCATAAGTTTCGTACGAGCAGACAAGCTGCTCAACTCAGCTTTATTTTCCATCGCGGAAGACAAACCTCATAAGCGATAAAACATATAAGTATATATTTATATAATGAGCACAAAAGTCAACTGTTTTTTGTGTGGTATGCCGAAGGAGCAAAAATGCGCCACGACCCAGGAGATCGGAGTTTTTGCGACGCCACCGGTCTCGATGGGGATGACTAAGCTAAAATCGTCAGATCCAAGGCGCGCGAATTTCGAGGAGTGCAGCGTACTCCGGTACGCTGCAATGGCGAGACAATTTGCAGCAACGCGGGAGCTGGCGACTTTTTGCGACGCCATCAGTGATTGAAGCGATCCTCGCAGGAGAGCAGCACTTCTTTCTGGGCGTCGGCCAGCACCTGCTTGGCATCCTCAATGTCCCTGGCGATCTGTCTTGCCAGTTCCTCCGGACCGGAGAATTTCCTTTCATCCCGCAGAAAACGAAGGAGATTGACCTTGATCGGCTGGCCGTAGATATCCTGGTTGAACCCGAAGATATGGGTTTCGGCCGAGATCCCCTGATCGGGGTCGGTGTCGGCGAAGGTCGGGTTATGGCCGATATTCAAAACTCCGCCGTAGCATTTACCGCCATAGGTGACCTGGGTCACGTAGACCCCGTGCTTGGGACAGAGATCCTCCGGGGCGATGCGCAGGTTGGCGGTAGGGAAGCCGATTTTGGCGCCGCCCCGCTGCTTGCCGACCCTGACCTCGCCCCTGATCTGGTAATAACGGCCCAGCAGTTTCTTGACATCCCGCATCCTTCCTTCCCGAACCAGTTCCCTGATCTTCGAGCTGCTGACCAGCATATCATCGACATGGTAGGCTTCGACCACGGAGACCGCAAATCCCTCCCTGGCCCCTTTATCCTTAAGAAAGGAGATATCGCCCTCCCTGCCCCTGCCGAAGGCGTAATCGTAACCCACCACCAGTTCGTTGATCCCGAGTTTTTCAAGGAGTTCGTCGATGAAGCGGTCGGCGGGGGTGGCGGCCAGCTCTTTAGTGAACGGCAGGACGACCAGGATGTCGATCTCGGCCATCTCGATCAGTTCGATTTTCTGCTCGGTGGTCGAAATCAGCTTGATACCGCTCTCCGGCCTGACCACCTGCAGTGGGTGAGGATCGAAAGTGATGGCGACGCTGGTCCCCTTGTGGCGTTTAGCTTTGACGATCACCTCGCTGAACAGGATCTGATGGCCCAGATGGACCCCGTCGAAGTTGCCGATGGTCACAAAGGGCCTGACCGGCTTGGCGGGTATTTCGTCGAGACTTCGGTGTAGTTTCATGTTCCTTGCTGATTCCGATGGCTGAAAGATTCCCCGCGCCTTAAAAAAAGCGGTGGCGCGGTAAATAAAAATCCTTGACAAAATGCTGGTTAAATATTTAAAGTCGCCTCTCGATGTGCCGAAGTGGCGGAATTGGTAGACGCGCTAGGTTCAGGGTCTAGTGGGGGTTTCCTCGTGGAGGTTCAAGTCCTCTCTTCGGCACCATCGATTTTTTTTCTTCCGCCTCTTTCTTTCCCCTTTTGCATTTCGGCATTGCCACCCCCGATATCCCCTTGCGATTATCCCGCCGCATGCTTAGCTTACCTTAACTC
>JBHEOZ010000271.1:432-2583 GCA_046260555.1 Desulfurivibrionaceae bacterium | reverse complement strand
CATACTGATAGCCCTTCCGCTCCAGTTCCTTGAGCTGCCCGAGAATACCGGTAACGGCCGGATCATCGCTTTCGAGATCGATCCCGAATTGCCTGGCCTTCAGGAGGACATTGCCTCGGCCCGATTGATCGGAAATCAGAATCCGTCGAGTGTTGCCGACCTTTTCCGGCTCGATATGCTCATAGGTCCTGGGATTCTTCTGAACCGCGTGGACATGGATGCCGCCTTTATGGGCGAAGGCCGCCGCGCCGACATAGGCCTGGTAGGGATTATGGGCCATATTGGCCAGCTCGCTGACATAGCGGGAAGTTTCGGTCAGCCTGGCAAGATTGGCGGCCGCCGCGAATTGTCCGGACATCTTCAGGGCGAGGGCGGGCATGATCGTGGTCAGGTTGGCGTTACCGCAGCGTTCGCCGACCCCGTTCATGGAACAATGCAGTCGGCGCCCGCCTCGATTGCCCGGTCGATGGTGGCCAGGGCATAATCGCGATCACCCTTGAAACCGTCGAAAAAATGCTCGGCATCATAGAAAAGGTGTTCGACATGGGGGCGCAGATAGCGCAGGGAGTCATCGATAATGGTCAGATTGTCGTCCAGACCTATCTGCAGGGCGTCGCGGACATGGACGTCCCAGGTCTTGCCGAAGATGGTAATTCCCGGGGTGCCCGCCTCGATCAGCGCCTTGAGGTTGGGATCGTCTTCCGGCCGGTTTTTGAAATTACGGGTACTGCCGAAGGCGGTTAATCTGGTGTGCTTCAGATCATGTTTCCTGATCTCGTTAAAATACTCGGTGGTAACCGGATTGGCGCCGGGCCAGCCGCCTTCGATATAATCAACCCCCAGCTGATCGAGCTTCAGGGTAATCCTGATCTTGTCAGCGGTGGAGAGATTGAAGTTCGCGGCCTGGGTGCCGTCCCGCAGGGTGGTATCGTAAATTACCAGATCAGACATAGTTTAACTCAATATTTTAATTTGGTTTATATTATGCAACCAACCGCCGGCCGAAGCTACAGCCGTAAGCGTCGCTCGCGAAGCGCCGAAGATACAAGGTTATCCCCTGGCTATCACAATAACCACGATAAGATCCCCTGCATTAAGTAAGCGTTCGCAGGGTGCCGGAGATGCAAGGCCACCCTGTAATAGGGTCGCAAAAAGTCGGGATTGCCACAATGTCATTTCGACCAACAGGAGAAATCTTTATATTTCCAGTGGGTTAAAGCTGAGTTGGGCAGTTTGTCTGCCCAAACGAAACTTATGCCCTGGGGGGTGTTAAAGAACAAGATTTCTCACATGCGTTCGAAATGACAGCTTTTTTTGACTTTTTGCAAACGCCTATTCCTCGACCGGCTGGTTATCCTTTTCCAACTCGAAAGCATCGTGGAGAGACCTGACCGCCAGTTCGGTGTATTTTTCCTCAATAACGCAGGAAACCTTGATCTCGGAGGTGCTGATCATCAGGATATTGATACCCTCCCGGGCCAGGACATTGAACAGGGTGGTGGCAATGCCGGAATGATTGCGCATCCCCACTCCGACGATGGAGACCTTGGTGATCCCCAGGGAGCCGTTAACCGATTCGGCCTTGATCTCCCCCGCCACATCATTGACGATCCGCATGGCCCGTTCATAATCGGACCGGGGCACCGTAAAGGTCATATCGGTCAGCTCACCGGCCCTGGTATTCTGGATAATCATATCGACCACGATACCGGCTTCCGATATCGGGGTGAATAACTTGGCAGCGGTACCGGGGGTATCCGGAACCCGCGAGATGGTAATGGTTGCCTCATTCTTGTTATAGGTCACGCCGGAAACCAGCATCGATTCCATGGTATCATCCTCCTCCACCACCCAGGTGCCTTCCGTTTCCGTGAAAGATGAACGGACATGCACCGGAACTTTAAATCTTTTTGCCAAACCGACCGATCTTATATCCAGAACCTTGGCCCCGAGACTGGCCAGTTCCAGCATCTCGTCGTAGGTGATCCGGTCGATCTTCCGGGCCCGCGAGCAGATATTGGGATCGGTGGTATAGACGCCGTCGACGTCGGTAAATATCTCGCACTGATCCGCTTTCAGGGCCGCGGCCAGGGCCACTGCCGTGGTATCGGATCCACCCCGGCCCAGGGTAGTGATGTCGCCATCGGCGGT
>JBHEOZ010000271.1:0-422 GCA_046260555.1 Desulfurivibrionaceae bacterium | reverse complement strand
CCCCGCCACTACCACAATAGTGCCGTTATCCAGATGCTGTTTGATCAGATCGGCATTGATCTCCTTGATCCTCGCCCTGGTATGGGTGTTGTCGGTGGAGATTTTGACCTGATCGCCGAGCAGCGAAACCGCATTCATCCCTTCATCCTTTACCGCCATGGCAAAGAGGGCAATCGTAACCTGTTCGCCGCTGGAAAGCAGCACATCCATTTCCCGCGGATCGGGAATTGCCTGCATCCGGGTGGCGAGGTCGACAAAACGGTTGGTCTCGCCGGCCATGGCCGAAAGGACTACCACCATCCTGTGGCCTTCCGCCGCTTTTTTCATGACCCGGCGGGCGACGTTTCTGATCTTATCGGGATCGGCGACCGAAGTGCCCCCGAATTTCTGAACAATTAAAGCCATTTATCCCTTATCCTACC
>JBHEOZ010000270.1:0-2609 GCA_046260555.1 Desulfurivibrionaceae bacterium | reverse complement strand
CTTCTGGCTTCTGAATTCCCATGTTACATGCTGTATCCGGTCTCACTGTGCTGGGTAAGATCCAGCCCCTGGATCTCCTCATCCCGGCTGACCCGGAGGCCGATGGTAACATCGATCAATTTAAGAATAACAAACGTCACCACTATTGAATAGATGATAGTTGAAAAGGCGTCCATGGCCTGAATCCCGAGCAGGGCCGGATTGCCGAAGAACAGGCCGTCGGCGCCGCCCGGATTGACCGCCGTCGAGGCGAAAAGACCGGTGGCCAGCGCCCCCCACAAGCCGCCGACCCCATGCACCCCGACGACATCAAGGGCATCGTCGTAGCCGAGCTTGCTTTTCGAGAGCACCGCGAAGTAACAGAGCGCCCCGGCAACCAGGCCGATAACGATCGCCGGATTGGGCCCGACGAAACCGGCTCCCGGCGTAATGGCGACCAGACCGGCAATGGCGCCGGAGGCCGCGCCCAGGGTGGTGGGTTTGCCCTGGGTCAACCACTCCATGACGATCCAGGAGACCGCGGCGGCGCCGGAGGCTACCTGGGTGGCGAAAAAGGCGGAAGTGGCGATCCCGTCCGCGGCCAGGGCGCTGCCGGCATTGAAACCGAACCAGCCGAACCAGAGGATCCCGGCTCCCAACAGGGTCATGCCCAGGTTATGGGGATGGAATGGCTCCCGTCCCCAGCCCTTGCGTTTGCCGATCATGATCGCCGCCACCAGGGCCGCGGCCCCGGAGTTGATATGAATGACGGTGCCACCGGCGAAATCGAGGCCGCCGTGCCCGGAGATCCAGCCGCCGCCCCAGACCCAGTGACAGACCGGGAAATAAACCAGGGTGGTCCAGAGGATGGTGAAGGCCAGATAGGCGGAAAATTTGATCCTTTCGGCAAAGGCGCCGGTAATCAGCGCCGGGGTAATAATGGCAAACATACACTGGAAGATCATGAATACGGTCTGGGGAATGGTAGTCGCGTAATCGGGGCTCGGCGCCGTGGAAACCCCGTTCAGGGCAAACCAGGCCCGATGTCGGCGGCTTTGTCGGCGACCTTTCCATGATTAATAACCGATTGATAATCGCGACCTCCCGTCGAGTTCGACCTCGGGATAAGCTTAGCGATTACCGTGCCAGCGGAAGCGGTTATTTATCCATCGGAAATGGCGGTGTTTTTCGGAGGGGAAGCACAGGGGGCGGGAATAAGTATAACAATATCGTTATAAAACGATGATAAATATCACGATATTGTTAATTAAATTGTCGGCGTCGCGAAAAGTCGGGATTGCCATAATCTCATTTCGACCAACTGGAGAAATCTTAATAGCATCAATGGGTTAAAGAACAGGATTTCTCACATGCGTTCGAAATGACAGCTCCTTCTAACTTTTTGGCGAACTCATCAAGATTGACAAAGTCGCAAAAAGCCAAGCTATGGCTTAGCTGCTTCAGCCGCGAAATTCAAGGCACCCCTTTTGCGCGGGGACATTCGCGGCTGAAGCCGCTCCATACAGGGAGGTATGCTGCCTTCTGCCTTCTACCTTCTGACTTCTGACTTCTGACTTCTGACTTCTGACTTCTGGCTCCTCACCCCTAACACCTAACCCCTAACCCTCGCCCTACTTCCGAGCTATCTTAAACTGCGAAAAATCAATCATATACTTATGGACCTTGTAGTTAAAAACCCGAAGGCTGGTTTCGAGGTGGGCGGCGGCCTTGGTCTGGTTGCCCTCAAAACGCTTCAGGGCGTCGACGATCAACTCCTTTTCGAAGTTTTCGACCATGGCCCCCAGAGCCAGGGGCTTCCGGTCCGGATTGGCCGATTCGGAGGTCTGCAGGGTGGGGGGCAGGTGATAACTCTTGATCGCCTCCTCGTCGCAGATCAACAGGGCCCGCTCCATGCAGTTCTGCAGCTCCCGGACATTGCCGGGCCAGTGATACTGGATGAGAAGATCAATGGCCGTGGTCGAGATGCGCCGGACCTGCTTGCGATTCTCTTCATTGTATTTTTGGAGGAAGTATTCGGCCAGGAGGAGGATGTCGGTGCGCCGGTCCCGCAGGGGCGGGATATAGATCGGAAAAACGTTGAGCCGGTAATAGAAATCCTCGCGGAAGCCCCCCTGCTCCACCGCCTTCTCCAGATCCTTGTTGGTGGCGGCGATCAAGCGGACATCGCATTTTATGGTCCGGGAACTGCCCAGCCGCTGGAACTCCCGGTCCTGGATGACATTGAGGAGTTTGGCCTGGATATGACCGGGCAGTTCGCCGATTTCGTCCAGGAAGAGGGTGCCGCCCTCGGCCACCTCGAAACGCCCCTTCTTCAGCTCGTTGGCGCCGGTAAAGGCCCCCTTTTCGTGGCCGAACAACTCGTTTTCAAGAAGGGTCTCGGGCAGGGCGGTGCAGTTCACCACCACGAAGGGCTTGTCGGCCCGCCGGCTGTTGTGGTGGATGGCCCTGGCGATAAGGGTCTTGCCGGTGCCGGACTCGCCGGTAATCAGCACCGGACCCGACGCCCTGGCGATCTGTTGCAGGGTAGCAAACAGCCTGGTCATGGCGGGACTGCGGCCAAGGATGCCATGGAAGTCGCTGCTGCCGAGAACCTCGCGGTAATGCAATAC
>JBHEOZ010000027.1:9148-13335 GCA_046260555.1 Desulfurivibrionaceae bacterium | reverse complement strand
GCTATAAGGAGCAGATCTTCAAAATACTTGATCCGGACCGGACCGAAGTGGTTTTCAATTCGACCTGGCTGGAAAAACTTACTTCCTACGAGTTTGTGAAGCTCGCCTCCCAGCTTACCGTGGCCAGGATGCTTGAACGGGAGGACTTCCGGAACAGGTTCGATAACGAACATCCGATCTCCATCCACGAGTTTCTCTATCCCCTGGTTCAGGGCTACGATTCCGTCGCCCTGGAAGCCGATGTGGAACTCGGCGGCACCGATCAGCTTTTTAACCTGCTGATGGGCCGCACCCTCCAGAAGGTCTGGGGCCAGAAGCCCCAGGTGGTATTGACCATGCCGCTGCTGGAAGGGCTCGACGGGGTCAATAAGATGAGTAAATCACTGGGAAATTATATCGGCATCACCGAGAGCGCCGATGAGATCTATGGCAAGACCCTCTCAATCTCCGACGAGTTGATGTTCCGGTACTACGAGTTGTTAAGCGATCTTTCCGTTGACGAGATCAGCGCCCTGAAGCAGGGTGTTGAGGAAGGCCGCCTGCATCCCAAAGTGGTAAAGCAGCAACTGGCCCGGGAGTTGACCGCCCGCTTCCATGACGAAAAGGCGGCGGCCAGGGCCGAAGAAAATTTTGAGAATGTCTTTAGAAAACACGAACTGCCTGATGAAATCCCGGAATATCCGTGCCGACCCGACACCGGGAAGATCTGGCTGCCGAAACTTCTGACTGAGGCCGGTCTGGTGAAAGGTACCGGTGAAGCCCGGCGGATGATCAAGCAGAATGCCGTCTCCCTTGACGGCGAAAAGATTAACGACGAAACTCACGAACTTGCCGCCAGCGGCGAGGTCCTGATCAAAGTAGGCAAGCGGCGATTCTGTCTGGTCAAGTTCGGTTGATCCCGCGGAGCTGAAGCAGGGCCGATTAGGCGCTTTGTTGTCCTGCTTCATACGTAACCCTTCTTGCCCCAGAGGCTAAGAGGCTATTCCCTGATCAGCCTGGGCGTGTTCCTAGACTTTCCGCTCAATCTCCTCCTGGATCAGGGCAAGCAGGTGTGCAAATTTATCAATAAAGTAATGGGGGGTGGTCTGGCCCGGGCTGTTGGGATTTTCGAGGTTTATCCCATACTGCAATCCCGTTTCGGTAAGAACCTTGTATTTTTTCATCTTGCCGGCATATTTCGCGCTGGGCCGCTCTTCCTCGGTGAGCAGGTTCAGAGCCACCAGAGTCTTGTTCGCCTTTACCGCGGAAATCTCCGCTTTATGAAGTTTCAACAGCTTGGTCATTGAATCTGTTTTTTCCACAGTCCCCACCAGGTTCGCTACATAACAGTCAAACTGATTCCAATTTATCTCTCCCCTCCGGCTCTTTCCTGTCTAATCTATAAACCCATTAAAACCAAGAACAGATCGGCTCCAACCCCCTCCGACCTCAATTAAAGACTCGAAAATCGACACAGCTTGGGCCAAAGCATCGCGGGATCAATTCGACATCGACCAAGGTGTGTCAAGACGGCTGACGAAATATGGCGGTCAGTGCACGGCGCAGGTGATGCAGGGGGCGACGGCGCGGATCAACTCGGTCAGCATCCTTTTTTCTGTTCTTCCGCTAATTATGATAACTCCGCAAAAAGTCGGGATTGCCATAATGTCATTTCGACCAACGGGAGAAATCTTAATAGTTCCAATTGGTTAAAGAACAAGATTTCTCACATGCGTTCGAAATGACAGCTTTTTCCACTTTTTGCGAATTCATCGATTATCCCGCAATAAAATCCCAGGATGAAATCTCTCGCTGCAGCAGGCTGTTCCCGTAGATTTTCAGGATGGTCAAGGCTTCTTTGGTCGCGGCGGGGCTGAAGCGGAGGCGGTCGAGTTTGGCGAGGGGCAGTTCCTGGGCTTTCTGGAGGAGCCGGGCGGTACTGAGCGAGAAAGCAAGTCCCGGTCCCTCTTCGGGCTTGGCGTTATTATTTAGTTCGGCGCATCTCCGGCAGAGCAGGCCGTTTCGGGTCGGAGAGAAACGGTACGGGCCGTTCCGGGGAGCAAGGGTGGCGCATTCGGTGCAGCCTTCCAGAGCCGGTTTGTAGCCGAGGAGAGTCAGTAATTTGATGTTGAAAAGGATCACGGTCCAAGCCGGCGGCTGCTTGAGGTTTTCCAGGCAGGCCAGAGCCCAGAGCAGCAGCTCGAATATCCGCTTGTCGGGGTCGTTTTCCCTGGTCCAGTGGAAGATCAGTTCAGCTGCCAGGGAGGCGGCGGCATACCGATTGTAGTCTGCCCGGATCATGGGGAAGGAGGTAAGCAGTTCAGCCTGGTCGATCCGGACCAGGGAGGAGTTGCGGCTTTCGGTATAGAGTATTTCGAGATGAGAGAACAACTCAAGTTTATTGACGAAACGTTTCAGGCTACGGTGGGCGCCCTTGGCGATCCCGCTCAACCTGCCCCGGCTCAGGCTGTAAAAGGTGACGATTTTGTCGGACTCGCCGTAGGATCTTACTCCGATGACGACCGCCGGAGTTCTGCCGGAATTCATGGGTATTCCTTGAATTGATGGTGGGGTAAGCGATACTTCGAGATCGGGGGCGATGCTTTTCTCGGCCTCCCGGATCTTAACCGTTCCAGGTTCGGGGATCAGTGGTGCTTGCGGTTGGCCGTCAATTGCCTCCCGGACCGTCGTGATTTCTAAAAATAAGTCTTCGGTAGGTGGGGAAGGTCGAAATCGTCATTGCCGACTTGGCCGGTTGCCGGCTTCCTTGTCCGTGGCGACGCTGACCGTGAAGGGCGAGGACCGTCTGGCCGGAGTGCCGGGCTGGGTGAGGGCGGTCAGATCGGCAGTGGGTTCCACTGCCGTCGCCTCGGGAACCGGCATGTTTTCGCTAGTAGCGGGCTCTTTTTCCGGAACTTCCGGAGTGGCTTCGCCGGTAGATTCTCCTGCTCCGACGGCTGGCTCCCGGGAAACCCGGGAAGGGGTTTCTTCAGGTCCGGAAGCCTCTCCCGGCCCCGGCGGGGGTAAATCATCAATCCGGGAAGAGGTTATGTCGGTGATTGTCGGCAGGTTGGAAAAACGGTCCTCGGATTTAAAAAAAACGCCGAAAATATAAAAGAGGATGAGGATTAACAGGAGGATGATGATCGGCAGGACCTTGCTTTTCTTCTTCTTGATGAAGATCGAGGTCCGGTCCATGATTTCCTCGTCGATGACGTCATTGCGGTATTGATTGACCCTGGGTGCCTGGGATTCGACCTCTTCCTGAACGGCGTAGTGTTTGAAGGTGTCATCCGGGTCCAGGCCCAGATAGGATGCGTACAACCTGATAAAACCTCTGACGAACACTTCGCCCGGCAGTTTTTCGAAATCGTCTCTCTCCAGAGCCCGGATGAAGTTGGTGGGGATCTTTGTCGCCTCGGCGGCCTCTTCGACGGTTTTGTGTCCGGCCTTGCGGGTCCGGTGCAGAAGTTCTCCCAGGGTGTTTTCCAGCCGTTCCTCGTTATCGGTTTGCTCTGTTGTCATGTCGCGTTTCCTGGCCGAATATTTACAGTATTTGCCGCGGTGCCCGGTTTACCAAATGGAGTTCAGATAAGTTTTTTGATGATGGCCTGTTCCTGGATTTCCTTCAGCCAGTTTTCGTAGCGCTTTTCAAGTTCCTCTTGTCGGAGACGGTCGATGATCTCCTCCTTGACGTCGTCAAAAGGGGCGAATTCAGGGGTGCCGTCAAGGTTTCTGGTCAGCAGCCTGAAAAACTGGAATGATTTCCCGGTTTCAATAATTTCGCTGATTTCGCCGGGTTCCAGCCCGGTGATGTTATCCCGCATGACTTCAGCCATTTCCTTTTCGCTGAAAAACCCGATATCGCCGCCGTCCCTCGCCGATGGAAGTTTGGAGAAGGATTTGGCCAGTTCCCCGAAGTCCTGGCCCTGCAAGGCCAGGTTTCTGATCCCTTCGAGCCGTTTTCTGGCTTTTTCTTTGCTGTCCGCGGCTGAATCCGGTCCTCCCCAGCTAATCCCGATCTGGAGAAGACGGTAACCCCTCTGGGTATCCTGCCGGGTGTATTCCGTTTCGTAGTAGTCCCGGGCCTCTTCCTCACTGACCACGATTTTAGATTGAATCTCGTAGCTGATCAGTTTCGAGCGGCGGATCTGGTTGGCCAGTTTCCGGCGGTATTCCTTCCGATCCGCCCCGGTTCTTTCCAGTTC